>CAYYPJ010000034.1:0-16722 GCA_964473495.1 uncultured Spirochaetales bacterium | reverse complement strand
CGATTCACGCAGTGAGTGGCCGTTTCCTATCAACACTGTGCAAATAATGTTTTTTAAGTAATATAAGGCCTCATTATTATATGATCTCTGAGGGAACTTAGGATGGAGTATATGTTCGCCTAGGGTCAACAAATCGTAAAGCTGATATGCAGATGATCGATGAGCTAAAGCGATCAGTAACTGTTGGTTCTTATGATTCAATGCCTTATGTGGGGTCATCAAAGGAAGATCTCAACCTGGATGATATAAGAGATGACTTTGAACGAACGAAACGACTAACTGATAAAGGGCTGCAGACGTTGAAACTGCTAGTGAACTATCAAGGGAACCTTGTTCCATCAGATGGAGCTATGATTCTCTATGGTTCAAACAGGATTAATCACTTCCTAGAGCTGTTGAGAGTATCATGCTATCTCTCAAGAAACATGCCTGTAAGAGTGCTGATTCCGCTGAAGTTCGTAGGAAAGATTTCTGGAGCATACCGATAGAGAGCCTTAGAGAGATTGTCATCAATGCATTGGTTCATAGTGATTATTCCCAATGGGGGATCCCATCCGAATAGACTTCTATGATGATTGAATTTAAGTGGAAAACCCCGGAATCCTGCAGCCCGGTATGACTGCAGAGGATATGAAGAGCGGGGTATCAAAGATACGTAATACGGTGATTGCCAGGATCTTTAAGGAACTTAACTTGATAGGACAATGGGGTAGTGGTTTACGAAGAGTCTTTGATGATGCAAAGAGACAGAACTTGCCGGAACCAACAATTCAGGAACTAGGCATGAGAATAAGGATAACCGTTTCTCTTACTAAGATCCATGCAGTTGGAGAGCAGAAAGCCCAAGAAGAACGGCCCGAGTCAAAACTGGTAGCAAAAGTGATCAAGTACTTACTAGTTGAAGAACTAGGGAAGAAGGAGATACCAGTTCTACTTGGGCATAAAACAGTCTCAGGAGAATTGTATATGCAGATCAGGAGATTACTGGAGCTTGGGTATATTGAGATGACATTGCCTGAAAAACCTAACAGCAGACTGCAGAAGTATAGGCTGACTGTAAATGGGATCAAGATGATAACTAAACATTCTGTTCAACAGAGAGGTGATGCAGATGCCTGATAATTATTCAATAACTGTTTCTCTTGAAGATTTAGGTATGACATACCGTAAGGTTAAAGTTGATTTGTATTATACCAGTCTTCCTGTTAAAGAGAATCTTGTAACATATAAAACTGATTTAGTTGAGAATATTAAGAACCTAAAAGACAAGCTAGAAGAGGTTTATAGCAATTGGTTTAAGTCTGAACCATTTCGGGGAGTTGGACTTTGGATCCAAAGGGTATAAATATAAATCCTGAGCATGGATCTGCAATTATTCATTCAGGTCGATCAGGGAGAGACGATTAAACAGTTCTTATTTGGGTAATATTGAATTTGTATGCTGCGAAGCTCTGATTTCTCATGGTAGTAGGCTACTCTTAGTAGTGAAAGAATTCATCATACAGGTATGATTTCCTGTTCTACCCCGATACCCCTGGAGGATAGAATATCCTTCAGTTCTCTGAATCTGGAGTCTGAGCTCAGCTGCAGTTTACGAACCTCTGAGGCAGCTAAGGGGTAACCGAAGGCTTCATATTTCTTATAGGTATCAGCATCCATCTGGTAAATATCGATAGGCACTCCTGCAATCGATTCTGCCTTTTCTGTGATGAGAATCCCTGCAGGATCTAAATCACAGAAACAGGAGAGTTTTACATTTGCTGCTGCCAGGAGCTGTATCAGCTTTGCATCCGCAGAATTGGGATAACCGCCAAGATAGAGAAATCCGGTAAACCCGGACAACACCATTCTCTCGCTGCTATGAAATCTCTGTACTGCAGTATAGTAACTCTCTTTGTTTTCCAGCAGCAGGATATGCTCATTTGCATGGATCGGAGTATATGAGGATAGAGAACTCATGGTGACAAAAGGCAATGTAATCGACCGAGAGGCGGAGTACAGCTGCTTTTGATCTGTCATGTTCAGTACTCCCTGCAGCATACATGTGGTTTCGGGATAAGTTCTTTTCATACCCAGTTCTTCAGGGATATTGCATTCAAGCAGTTTGGTGGTGAGTTTCTGAGTAAGAGGAAGGATCTTCTCAATTCTCTTTGAATCATGATACAGCTCTATGCTTAGCTGTCGTATAGTATGAGACTGACACACCTCTTTTGGGGTCTCTATGAGAATGAAGATATCAAGCAGGGATTGAGTCAGAGCGGAGACTGCTTGCTGAGTCTGCTCAGGCAGAAGATCTTTTAGCATCTTTTTCTGTGAGAGTATTGCACCTTTCAGTTCTTTGGTATGTTCCTTTCGGGGCTCTATCTTTGCCACTGCTTGAACCATATATTCAGTCGCATGTTGTGGAAGAACCAGACCAAGCTGATCATACAACTTAATCTCATCATGCAGGTACAGTGCAGAAAGTTTTTCTCCTGCCTTAAAACGAATCCATTTTACCTGGAGGATCTGCTGTCCACAGAGGAAATCCACACTATCCAGAAAGGCATTCTTAGCTTCGTAATCGCCTTTTATCTCAGGGAATCTCTTATCCCAGTTCCCTATACGAAGACTTCTACCTCCTGAGTATGCGGCAGAGTCGGGATACTTATCAGCAAATATACTACAGATGTCATGTATATAGTCTCTCATGATTGATCCTCTCTCAGATGCTTTTTTCAGCGGCGATCTTGTAGTCACGGACAAAAGCATGATAATCTTTTCGCAATATCAGATTCACCCTGTCTACATGCGGTGCTATGATCTCGATCTTTTCTGTTGGGACTGCTGTAAGAACCTGTATGCCCATCTGCTTGAAGAAGTTCAGCATGTTCGCAATTCTGTCGTCATCCATTTTATTAAAAGCTTCATCAAAGAGCACCAGCCGCACGGCCTCATCGTCGTCTTTGAAGAATCTGAAAAAGGATGCTGCAATGGCGACATAGTATGGAGTCTGTGTTTCCCCTCCCGATTTCTCTCGTAGAGATCTGCTTAAAGAGGATTCAAGGACCTTTCCGGTCTTTTCATCAAAGGTCTCTGTATGTTTTATCTTTATGTCATAGGTGTAATACATGCGGTAGTCACAGATCTCACGAACCTCGATTGAATCAAGATCGTGCTCGAGAATACTGGAAAACAGTGTTTCAATGCTGTTCTTCTGTTCTTCATCAACAAGCTGATCAAACAGAGTCCCCTCATACTCCCGTATCTGTGCTGCCTCTGAGATGACTGAGAGGAGATATTTCTTTTCCTGCTTCTGAGAAAGTGAGAAGCTGTATTGATCCTGCCCGAAAGTCAATTTTCTCAGGATGCTGTTAAGCTCTGAAAAACTTTCTTTTGCATTGGTGAGATACTCATTAAGACGTGATACAAAGTGTTCCTTGAACTGTTTCTCAGCATCTAGTCGAGCATGGGTGATCTTCTCTCTGTACTGCGGAAGTTCGGTAAGCTTATAGGACTCAAGGGTATCAAGAAACTGCTGTGAAGCGTCTCCCTCGATAGTCATAAAGGTATTATAGGCTCTGTTGTACTGTTCTTTCTCACTTCTCAGCTGTTTTTGTACATCAAAGATTTTTGTCTGTGTTCCCTTTTTTGCTGTTCCCATCGAAGCAAGCTTTCCCATCAGCAGCTCCAATTCTGCATGCTCAGGAATATGCTTGAGGTAATACTGTTCACATGCTATCTCCATATCTTCATGTTGGGAGATATAGCCGGTATAGTCATTTTCAGACCTCTCTCTGTTGTGCTGCAGCTCGATATAGGATAGTTCAAGCTGTTCCAGCTTGTTCTCCAAGATACCGGTTTCCCGTTGTGCCTTTGAGAGATTATGCTCCAATGCTGATATTTGTTGTGTTATGGTCTCTACAATCTGCTTTAATTCACTAAAACCGCTGGTATCAATTTGACTCAACTGTTTTTCCACATCCTGAAGAAGTTCTCTGTGATATTTCTCACTCTCAAATGAGTCTCTCAAGGTTATCAGTCTCTGTATGCTCTTTGCCGCTCTATCGCCGATCTCTACAGCCTCATAGGTCTGTTCTAATTGGGACTTTGCACTGCCAAGCAGTTTGTCCAATTCTGACACCCTTTCTCTTATTGCAGCAAGTCTCTTCTGTTTTGCGGATTTTCCAATATACCATCTATTGCAGACAGATTCTCTAATCCTGGAAACTGTCTTGTTGGAGTACTTCATGCACTCTCTGGTGACACTTTTTGCATAGTCTTTCAGATGTTCTAATGATACCATCATGACGTCACCAAGCAGGTGTGCATTATAACGTCTTGCTAACGGTGATTTGGCTTCTACCAGTTCTGCAAGAGAACCCGGCCTTATCTCTGAATTTTTCATCTTTGCCAGATGCGGCAGTCCTACTCCTGAGACATGTTTGGGCAGTGCATCATAGATCTCTATTGCTTTCAGGAAGTCGTGCTCCTCTACGAGAATGTTGCATCTCTGAGTATTCAGCCATCCTTCTATTGCATTCTGCCATTCTTCGCGTTCTATCTCCAGAAGGTCTGCAAAGATGTATGCTTCAATATGTTCTTTCTTCAGGGCTTCAAGCAGATACATGGTGTTCTCAGGATAACGCAGCACGCCCTGTGTCACTTCCTTCTCTTCTACTTTCAGCTCTTTGCGTTCAGTATCAAACTGCTGTATTTCATGTTCTTTTTCAATCTGTCTTTTCAGCAGTTCACGATTTTCTACCGAGATATGCTGAAGTTCTTCAGTGAGATCTTCGGCAAGTGTTCTCTCTATGAGAGCCTCCACCTGTGATGCAAGCAGTCGATATTCTTCAATATCACGTGTATCAATCTGCAGCTTCTCTACCAGTTCGCTCTTTTCATGCAGAAATTGCTGGTACATTCTGTGTTCATCATTGTTTCTCAGTGCATCTCGGGTCTCTTCAAGTCGATACTGATATTTTCTCTTGAGAGCCTCATCTCTCTCGATTGTATGCTGCACTGAAGCAAGTTCCCTGTCTCTTCTTTCCTGCCCTGTTCTGTTATCTTTCAGCTGCAGATGGATGATCTCCACAGGGAGTCGTCTTTCGAGGTACTCCTGCCTGATCAGATGTGTTTCCAACTCTCCCGCCCTGTTTTGCATCTTCTCTATGATTTCCAGCTGATCGATCTTTTGCTCCATGGCAAGAGCTTCTCTCTCAGCCTCTTTGTAGTTGAACAGATTCTCTTTCATTGCGCTGATATCGACTTGCCTCTCTTCGAGTATATAGTCACAGACAAAGCGGTCTACTGAATGCAGTGGTTTAAAAGAGACTGATCGTACCAGAGCCTCGAAATAGGGATTAAAGGAGACATTCCTGCGATGTACGTGCAGCAGCTGGGTCAATCTGCTGCTGTATTCACTCTTTGTCCTGCAGACACGTCCGCTCTTTGCTGTGATAGTATTTCTGAAAGCTTTCATAGTCACCATATGGGAATGATCTTGTACCTGGATATCTTCCAGTTTTCCATGTTCCATGACCCAGAACTGCTCTTTCAGTCCCTCATTCACGATAGATTCTATCTGGACTCCCGCTAAGAAGCTCTTCTGAGAATTCGTGAATTCAAGAATCACGTGGGTGATCGTATTCCCCCGATAATACTCAAGACCTGTTGCCCCTATCTTACATCTGCAATACCCCTCAAGGGTACGTTCTGTCCTTATCTCTGCAGCAGCGGCATTAAAGCGTATCTTCCTGATATCGGCGATGAGCGCATACTGTATGGCATCGATGATAGTTGACTTACCGCTTCCGTTATCGCCGGCGATAAGGGTGGTGGACCCCAGATGTATGGTCTCATCGTGAAAGTAGTGCCAGTTTACGAGCCTTACCCGCCTGAGTGTCAGCATGATGAGTCCTCCGTATCTTCTTCGTTGGTCTTGTTTCCTGTAAGTTCTTCAATTCGGGCATGTACGTCGTTGATTGTTTCACTGTCAACGATAAAAGCTATGGATGGATATAATAGTATGAGCGTATCCGGATCCACCTCATCCCCGATGACTTGTATGAGTTTCAGCATCTTGAACCTGTGAAGGATTTCCCTCATCCTGGTTTTGTTCAGGACTCTTTTTGTCAATATAGTATACTTCTCATGAAACTCATACTGGTGTACGGCATGTTCTTGTGCAAGTGATACTTCCAGCCGCTTGTTCTCATACAGGAGTCTGAATACCAGCAGAGAGAGGGTCTCCTCCAGATTCAGGGATACTGCACGGGAAGGACTTCCTTCACAAGCAATAATTCCAAGGTGTTCGTCTTTTCGCAGGTTCCACCCTATACAAGCGAGATAAGACTCGCATAATCCATAATTTGATAGAACAAAGCGGTAGATCTCTCTATCTTTATCCAGCTGTTTTATAATGAATGTCGAGGTGACCAGAGTCTGCAAGGCTCTTTGAAAGAGGTCTTTTTCCTGTTCTGTCATGATATAGAGTGCATCAAGGCTATGTTCTGTCATCTGTTTCTCCAATAGGTGTGAAGGTATGTTCTTTGAAGGTGAATCTTCCGATGGTGATCATATGCTCTTTCCAAACGATACGGTACGGGAAGTGAGACTCTCTGCCTTCTGCATAGGCTGCTGCATACATGACTCTGATAAAGTCCTCCATGCTCTCTATCATCTCAGAAGCTGATACAGGGGTTCCGTCAGTTGGGCAGTGTTCATCTAAAAAGGTCCTGATCTTTTTCGGACTCAGCTGATTCAGTATCTTCATATGCATCTCGGTCTCCATAAGCTCCATGTCAAATTCTTCGGGTTCTTGATATGCAATAAAGGCATCTTTCCCTCTGCTTGTTCTGGGGGTATAGAGAGATGCTGCTGTTAAAGAAGAGCTGTTGACTATCTTTGGTTTGATCACCTTGTAATAGCTGTTCTCGGTGTTTATGCTTTCTATGATGGTCTGTATCTTCCCCTGCAGCGAAGAATCTGCGTAGATATGAGCTTTGATCTTCTCAGTGGAGATACGTGAGTACTGCCTGTTCTTGTCATCGATCTCTTCTAGTATTGGATCTATGTTTTTTAATTCATCCCGTATTTCCAGCAGCATGGAGATGAGCAGCTGCCGTGCTTTTTCCTCACTGCTGTTCTGGATCACAGCCAGCCGTGAAGCAGATTTTACCAGCCACTGCTGATCTTCAATAAAAGTATTGATCTCACGTATGATCCTAGGTCTGTAACGTGAAAGATTATCTGAGGTTTTAAGCCGTGTATAAGCTTTGTCAACGATCTCCTGCATATACAGATCATAGTGAATATGCAGGAGTTCTCTTACCTCTGCATCTTCTTTGAACATACGTTCTATATGGGTCTTGATATTCTGTGATAGGGTCTTCAAGGAGTCTATTAACTTTCTGGTATGGTCCATCGCATTCAGAACGGCATGGTGTCCATTTTCTTTTGCCACATCTGAACAGAGAGAGGAGTATATACCTATGACATGGCTCTCGTACTCCACGGAAATTCCGTTGACAGTCTCCCTGATTGCCAGATAGAAGGGTCTTGCCCAGAGGGTAATATTGATAATCGGTGTGAAGTCCCTGAGTATTTCTTCACTCATCCACCCATAAGAGATGAGCTTTCGCAGGAAGAGAGATGCCAGAGCTCTGGCCGTTGAGCTCTCCGGCTGCTCCAGGTCGTCAAGATCATTAACAATCTGATTGACAAGGCCGGAATCTTCGCTGAAATACTCTTCGAACGAGGATACCACCAGCTCCTTCTCAACTCCAATACTATAGGTCTCAAAGAGGCTGTAATAACACATCAGCAACTGGCTGTAATGTTCTTTATGTTTTGAGGCCAAAGGCATAAAAAAGTTCTTTGGTACTTCTGAAAATAATGAATGCTCCATAATGTAATCATAGTATCAAAGAAGCAGTATTGTTAGCAATGCAATGAGATATTTCTCCCTAATTTTTACAAATCCATCACTAAATCCAATAGTTTTGTTTTTCCGATATCAGGATGAACAAAAAAAGAACTATGATAATCCCATCGCCTATTTTACTGAAGTTGTCAGGCAGATGACTGAAGCGCAGAAGGAAAGAGCCTTTGCACAGCGAAACCGCTTCTCCGGCAAGATGGACTTCTCGCTTGATGATGTATACCGTTCCCTCTCGTTCTTCACCAAGTTCAAGGATGAGCTGCGGCGTAAGGGAGTTTCAGAAGAGCATCGTCCCGACCCCATCATCCAGATGGGACTGTTCATGGATACTGACGGCATCCCTTTGACCTATAGGCTGGATAAGCAGACACTTGTCCCGATGATTCGCAAGATACGTAAGGATTACACCCTTGGATGCAGTATCATTGCTGCCGGCGAAGGGATGACGGTCGGGGATAACATGAGGCAGATCCTGCTTGACAGGAACGGGTATGTACTCAGCTACTCTATTCGCGTGGCTAAAGCATCGTTCAAGGACTATGTCCTACAAGAAGATGGATACTGTAGGTCAAGTGAAGGATTCAAGATAAAGTCACGGATATATCCGAGAGAGATAACCGTATCGACCCTGCAGGGCACAAAGCAAAAACTGAACCTATGCGATTCTTTGCCGAAGAAGAGACATATGAAGGCTATTACGTCATCGTTACCAGCGAGCTGGACAGAGAAGATGAGAAGATCATCTCATTGCCTGATCATTGATACAAGACTGTGGCAGATGATAGATAATAATCATGAAGACCTGAAAACATATGACTAAAATCCGGATATTATTCTGGAGAGCTTGTCTACTGAGTATTAGCTTTTAAAAGCACCGCCCATGAAATAGAATCTTCTTTGTCCGCTGATGTGGTCTGTCCTCATTGCGGAAGCAGCCATGTCAGAAAAAGATGGAACCGTAATACAAAAGCAGAGGTATAACTGCATAGTTTTACCAGAAAAGAATTAATAGATTTCCCATAGCCATCCTCAGGCGACTTAGTTCAATGGAATTATCCCAAACCTGTGGTAAACCACCTTTCATACACAGGTAAAGGAGTATCTCTCAAATCACACTTTTCAAGTTTCAGCTTGGAATAATTCACTATTCATTATCCTTAGCATTTAGCTGATTCTCTGTTCTACATGATGAAACACTGTTTTTTAAACCAAATGTTCAGGATAATGTTTGAGTTAGCGCAACCCACATTTTTTTGCCATAAGCTTTTCATCGCCTTCCCAAAGAGGCTTCTCTTGTTCACATCCAGGAAGTGCAACTGAATTGATGGCGTCACTGAGCATCTTCAATGATGGTTTTGCATAGTGTTTTCTTGTTGTTTCTACAGAAGAATGGCCTAATAGGCGGGAAACAAGTTCAATTTCAACTCCTTGTTGGTACAGGTTTGCTGCACGGGTTCACCGTAAGAGATGGGGGAATACCTTCTGTGGAATCTCATTGCAAGATTTTCTGGCAGATTGAAGAACGAGATGTTCTACAATCGTTCGTGGTTTGGAGTATCCCTCGAAGATTTCTGTGCCCAGCTTGATGACTACATCTATTGGTACAACGAAAAACGGATCAAAATGTCTTTGGGGGAAGGATCTCTTGAATTCCGAAGAAGCCTTGGTCTAGCATCATAGAAAGGTCCAACATTTTGTCCGCACCCCCCCCCTCTGTTCTCATATGTTCAGCTACCGAGTAGATCAGATACCGATCGGTATATTCTGAAATTTTTTCAGCGGTCTTCAAAATACCCAAAATCCATTCTACAAATAATTTCCAAAATGAAAAATTATATATATATAATTATCATAACGAAATATCCAATCAGTAAAATACCTGTTCATCATACAAGATAACTCAGAAATAACACCACTGAACACAGAAATGACAAGTGATTCAGTAAATATGTTAATTGGTACGATAATTGCATTACTATTACCACGATAGATATGTTGGCGGAGGAATTATGCTTGATTTGCTGATTAAAGATGGAACACTTGTGACTATGAATCCACAAAGGACAATATGTAAAACCAATATCTATATCAAAGATGACTCCATTGTCGGGATGGGACAAGAAAAAAAAGATGCAGTGAAAATAATCGATGCTGAGAACCAGGTGGTACTTCCCGGTTTGATAAACTGCCATACCCATCTGTATCAGGCTCTTATTGAGGGCATCGGATACGATATGCACTTTGAACCTTGGAACTGGAGATTCCTCTTTCCGATCGTTGCACAGATGACTCCCGAGCACTCCTACCGCAGCTCTCGATTGGCTGCAATCGAAATGCTCAAGACAGGAACTACTACCGTCTGTGATCATTGGTACATGCACACAGATTTTGACAATATACGACAGGCTACGAAAGCCTTGGATGAGACAGGCATTCGTGCAAAGATGATCTACGGATTACTCGATAAGACTTTTGCCGGTGAAGAAGTTGAAGATGATAAAATGACTATGATCCATTCGCGAGAAGATCTGATAGCCGATTTCATGTCTTATTTTCATACATGGCATGAAGTGAGAAACACATCCATAGCTATTGGAGCAGGATCAACACAAGATGCTTCTGAAGAGCTGCTTCTAGAGTCAAAGAAAATCGCTGATGATCTGCATATACAGATGAGTACACATGTTGCAGGATGGCCAGACATACTTGCCTGCACCTATAAACGCTATGGGATGAGAGATGTCGAGTTTACCCATTCAAGAGGTATCACAGGTGAGAATTCTGTATTCATTCATACAGTATGCCTTACCCCCGAAGAAATTTCACTATTAGCAGAATCCAAGACAGGAGTCGTTCACTGTCCGGTAGCGAATTCACAACTTGGATACGGCATTGCACCCATAGCAGAACTGCTGCAGGCAGGTGCAAAAGTCGGATTGGGTACCGATGGAGCAGGCAGCTACTCCTACGATATGTTCGAACTTATGAGGATTACTGCTTACCTGCAGAAACAAAAACATCTAAGTGCAGATGCTCTAACAGCAGAACAGGCCTTGGAAATGGCAACTATCCGAGGAGCTGAAGTACTGGGGATGGGAGACAGTATCGGATCTTTAGAAGTCGGTAAAAAAGCAGATATCATAATCCTGGATTTTAAGCAGCCGCACCTGCTGCTGCGAAACAGAGTCGTTCCTAAGATCGTATACAGCGCTCATGGAAGTGATGTGAGTACCACTATCGTCAATGGAAAAGTCGTTATGGAACATAAAACAGTACAGACCTTGGATGAGAACTCTGAAATCGATATGGCACAAAAAGCCCTGGACGAAATGCTCCAACATGCTGGAGTGGAGACCGAACGTCTTCTTAAAGCCCCTTGGGGGGGCGTAAGACCCTATTGGCGATCCTGAATCAGCTACATGGCACACAATAAGTAAGACAGTAAGGAGGAGTTCCATGGCCTGGTGTGAAAAATTATTGCGAATCAACCTTTCCGACCAGACATTTGCATATGAATCAATCCCCGAAGAGCAATTGGTGAAGTATGTAGGCGGTAAAGGCTTGGCAACCTCCTACTTCATAAGAGAAGTATCACCTGAAAGTGATGCCTTGAGCAGCAAGAACAACCTGTATATAGCTCCCGGAGCATTTTCAGGAACACCCGTACCCGCTTCATCAAGATTTCACGTCGTGACAAAATCTCCCCTGACCGGCATCTATCTGGACGGCAGTTCCGCAGGTCATTTCGGACCGGAACTCAGGGCCTGTGGTGTAGATCTGCTGATCATTGAAGGTAGAGCCTCCGATCTTACAGGAGTCTATCTTCATCATGGGAAAGTAGAGTTCTTAGATCTCTCGACCTATAAAGGCCTCGGCATCTATGACTCGGAGAAACTGATCCGTGAAGAACTCCATGAGGACCGTATCCGTGTGCTATCCATAGGACATGCCGGAGAACATATGGTGAGATATGCCTGTCTGGGGAATGATTTCTCAAGAAATATCGGCCGCGGCGGAGTAGGTGCAGTATTCGGTTCCAAGAACCTGAAACTCATAGCAGTGAAAGGCACCCGGGATATTACCCCATCACAACCGGAAGCGTTTATGGCAGCTATGAACAGAGCGGCAGCCTGGATAGCATCAAACCCGTGGGTACCCGGTACCAGAGAACGGGGGACCCCCGGGAATGTCGATACCATGAGCAGTAAAGGAATATGGCCTACCTGGAATTTCTCAGGTGGTGACTTCAAAGGAGCAGCTAAGATCAACCATGAAGTCCTGAAAACAAAACTTGTTCGCAGGATCTCATGTGCTAACTGCCCCGTCTCTTGCTCAAAAGGATACCGGGAGAGTACCTATACAAAAGGAGAGATAGAGGGACCCGAATATGAGACCCTCTGTTTATTAGGTGCGAATATCGGTCTGGATGATCTGGAAGGAATAGCTTCTTTGAACTACCTCTGTAACCAGTATGGAATCGATACGATGTCCACAGGATGCATTCTGGGTATGGTGTTCGATGCTATACGGCGGGGAACACTCGATGAGAACGTCTTCGGTCTGACTCCTGATATGGATCTTACCGAGAAGGCTATGCACCTGATCGCTCTGATCTGTGAGAGAAAGGATCACGGTGCAGTTCTCGCAGATGGATCCAGGGCAACGGCAGAATTCCTCCATATGGAAGGAGAAGCGCCGGAAGTCAAGGGACTGGATATACCAGGATATGATCCGAGGGCATCGGCAGGTATGAGCCTTGCCTATCAGACATCTGATAGAGGTGCATGCCATCTGCGCAGCTTTCCTCTGGGACGTGAATTGTCAGGAGTTTTAGAACCCGTCGGCAGCACTGAAGGGAAAGCCGCATTCGTCTCGACTCAGCAGAATGCAAAAGCAGCAGAAGAGTGTCTTGGTATATGTCAATTCCCCTATGGGATAGGAGTAAACAACAGCTGTATTACCGAAATGCTTTCAGCTTTTACCGGTCATGAGTTCACCATTGAAGATCTCATAGAAGTCGGTGAGAGAATATGGAATCTATCAAGGATCTTCAGCAACTTATGTGGAATAACAAGAAAAGATGATTATCTACCAGAAAAACTCACAAAGAATCCCATGAAGTATGGAGTCTCTAAAGATCAGTGCATGACCAGAGAGATGCAGAATACCATGCTGGATGATTATTATACATTACGGGGCTGGACCGATAACGGGATCCCCACTCCCGAGCAGATTGAAAGATTACAGATCACTGAAGAGGCAAAGAAGATGGCTGGTCTAATAGGAGATCCTGAATGAGAACGTATATCTCTGTAGATAAAACCAAGTGTACCGGGTGCAGACATTGTGAGTTCATCTGCTCGTATGCTCATGTTAACGCATATAACCCCGTTAGAACACGAATTCGCGTAGTACGTAACGGCTGTCTGGATTTTTCCACACTCGTATGCATGCAGTGTCCGAACCCTGTCTGTATACCCGCATGTCCAGTTGGAGCCATAAGCAGGAAAGACGGATTAGTTCAGGTTGATGAGACCCTGTGTATAGGTTGCGGTAAGTGTGCAGGAGTGTGCAATCGAATGTTTATGGATGAAGTAAGTAATATAGCTATTAATTGTGATGTTTGCGGGGCCTGCGTGGACGCCTGCCCTGAATCCGCATTAAAAATAAAAACTGTAGGAGTAAAATGAGATGAAAAGAGTAATAACCAATGTGATGGTAGTAACTCCCCAGAAAGAAACTGAATTAATTCGTGATGGGTATATAGAAATCACCGATGACAGGATTTCTGCAATTGGAGAAATGAAAGATATCCCCTCCTATAAAAAAGATGTAACCGTTTTTGATGGCAAGAAGAAGATCGCTATCCCTGGATTCGTTTGTGCACACAACCACATGTACAGCGCCGTCGTAAGAAGTATTCCCTATTCCGGATTCGCACAAGAAGATTTTTCATTCGCCTCATGGATGGAACGATTCTGGTTTCAGAAACTCGAGAATAAAGTCAACAATAAAGATGTCATGACAGGGACACTGATCAATGCCATAGAACATGTGAAACATGGATTCACTACTACAACAGATACCGTAGAAGGCCCGAATGCCCTGCCTGGAACACTCTTCTCTGCTGGAGAAGCAGCAGAGATGAGTGGAATTCGCGGAGTGCTTTCCTTTGAATCAACAGGAAGACTGAGCCATGAGAACTTTGAACTTGGATTAAAAGAGAATCTTGATTTTTATGAGGCAATGAAGAAGAAAGGTGGAAGGATCGAAGGAAGAATAGGGATCCATACCACCTATACCGTAACACCGGAACAAGTGAAAATGGTAAGAGCAGCTGCAGATAAATACGGCTGCGGAATCATGATGCATCTAAATGATTCCAGATATCATACGACAGATTCAACGCTGAAATATGGAAAACGTCCAGTGAAGTGGCTTGAAGACCTCGGTTTTCTTGGACCAGATGTCCTGTTCTTTCATGCATCATATCTTGATATCCTGCGAGATCCTGAGATCCTCGCTAAATACGGCTGTAAAATATCACATCAGCCGATCAGTAATGCCATGTTCGGATTCTGGCCCAATATGGTACCTCTTATCACCGCAGGGATCCCGGTAGCTTTAGGCACAGATGGAATGACCCAATCGATGTTTGAGATCATGCGAACAAGCCAGATGATCCATAGATTGAGATATGAAGAACTGGAACTCCTGCCAGACAAAGAAGTCTTTAAGATGGCAACTATCAATGGTGCTAAAGCCATTCAGAAAGAAGACGAAATAGGAACCCTGGAAGTTGGCAAGAAAGCAGACATCGTTCTCCTGGAAAACAGCAGTCCCGTCAAAGTATTTGAAGCGAATATATGGAACTACCTTGTAAGTGTAGCAGACAGTGCCCACGTAAAGGCCGTATTCGTCGATGGTACATTAGTGGTCAACGATGGTGTTCATCAACTGGTTGATGAATCATCGGTAAGAGCAGAGTGTCAGGAACAAGCTGAAGATTTCTGGAAACGAAATGATTGGGTGACTGCATGAACAGCAGCCGGCAAGCGTTGATCGCTCTGCTTGAACAGATGATACAGATAGAGAGCATCAACGGCAATGAGAAGGCACTTGGGGAGTTCCTCTGCGAATTCGGAGAACTTCACGGACTGGGTGTTGAGAAACAGTACTGTACCGAAGATCGGTTCAATGTGGTTTTCACCTATCCAGCAACCCCATTATCAGAAAACAAGACATATAGCCTGCTTATGCATGGTCATTATGATACCGTTCCTGAACTTGATATGCATGATCCCTTTAACCCTGTCATAGAGAACGGGTATATGAAAGGGCGGGGGACGGTCGATCAGAAAGCGGGAATAGCAGCTGGATTGTTGGCCATAGTTGAGATCAAGAAGAGAGGGCTTATTCCGAAGAGACCCATATGCTTTGCTGCCGTGATAGATGAAGAATCTGAGCACAGAGGGAGTATGAAGCTCGTAGAGTCCTCGATTCAGGCAGACTATGCCATTGTCACCGAACCTACAGGATTGCAGGCTGTCCTGGGATGTAAAGGTACTCTGCCGCTGAAAATAACCGTACTGGGCAAGACCTCTCACGGGTGCAGACCCTGGTTAGGGGTCAATGCAGTGGAAAAAGCTCTACCCATACTGGAAAGACTGTTCTCACTTGATTTTGAAGAGATCGATTTTGGTAAAGGATTAGGTCTCCTGAAGAATTCAGTGAATGTCGGGTTGGTCAAGGCAGGCACGGCATACAATAACGTCCCTGACCGATGCGAGATCTCCTTGGACTGTAGAATCATCCCAGGGGAGACAAACGATCGGATGAAACAGAAGATCCAGGATCTCATCAATGAAGCAGCAGTGGAACATCCTGAATTACAAGCAACGGTATCAACGGATAGACCGGATTGGCATTGGGCACCTGTTAAAGAACGAGGATTGCAGTCAGCACAGACCTCACTTGAAAGTGACCTGCTGCAATTAGCGGAAAGATCTCATAAAGCCATCACAGGAAAAAACTTATCAAGTTATATCACTGATGGATATACCGATATGGATTTCATTATCAATGATCTGAAAATTCCCTGTATCGTGTACGGCCCCGGGAATCCAAGACTCTGTCATACGGCACAGGAGCAGATCCTGTTGGATGATGTTGAATCAGCCAGGATGTTCTATGAAGAGTTCATACAGGAAAATTGTATATAGGGATATATACGCAGCCTGTTTTAAACATTGTGAATTAGAGGATGAATATGAATATGAATATGAATAATAATACGTTTCAGGTTCATGGAGTTGTGACTGCCATGGTCACACCGTTTACCACTGATAGTTCACTTGATATTGAATCATTGAGTCGTTTGGCAGCATGGCAGTCTGAAAAAGTCGATGCGCTGTTCCCGATGGGGACATCCGGAGAAGGACTGCTGATGACAGTCGAAGAGCGCATACAGGCTTTAGAAGAGATCGTTGAAGCTGTCAATGGACACATACCCGTTATTGCGCACGTTGGGGCCATAACCACAAGAGAAAGTATGCAACTTGCATCTCATGCACATGCGATCGGTGTCTCAGCAGTCACAGCCATCAATCCGTTTTATTTCAGAGTATCCGAAGAAGAGCAGATAGAGCATCTTATCATGATAGCTGCAGCTGCTGAAGATACCCCCTTCTTCCTGTATAACAATCCCGCTGCAGCTGGAAATAGTGTAACAGAAAGAGTCGTCAAAGAAGTCTCAGAACGCATCACTAATTTTGCTGGGATCAAAGACAGCAGCAAGAGTA
>CAYYPJ010000033.1:0-16733 GCA_964473495.1 uncultured Spirochaetales bacterium | reverse complement strand
TTCCAGCCCAGTCCTGATATTATTCATGATCAGAAGACTATTTACGGGAGTTGGGTGACGAGTATCTGGAGGATGGAAGAGCTTGTGGAACGAATTGTGCGCTGGGGTATCCATCCTGAAGATCTTGTCACCCATCGCTTTCCACTTGATCAGGCTTCTGAGGCCTATGCGCTTATGTCCAGTGGGAAATGCGGCAAGGTCGCTGTTGTCTTTGACGAGGAGGTTCGCTGATGGGAAAGAGAAGAACAGTATTTGAACTGGCCGAAGACCGAATTGATAGTTCTGCTGTTCCCATGGTCACCCTTGCATCTGGCTCACAGATGCCTGCTATAGGGTTGGGTACCTTTGGCTCGGATCATGTTTCCGCGAGTGCGATGGCAGAAGCTGTCAGAGAGGCTCTTGCCCTTGGGTACCGCCATGTGGACTGTGCTTCAGTTTACGCAAATGAGGACAGCATAGGTCCAGTGATTTTCGAGGCTTTGAAGAGTGGGGCCATTGAGCGTGATGAGCTTTGGATAACATCGAAAGTTTGGAATGATATGCACGGTGATGGGGATGTACTGCTATCGTGTACCAAAACACTCAAGGATTTACACCTGGAATATTTGGACCTTTATCTTGTGCACTGGCCCTTCCCGAATTTCCATTTTCCCGGCTGCTCAGTTGATGCGCGGAGTCTGGACGCTGTACCCTACATTCATGAGCAGTTTATGCGGACATGGAGACAGATGGAGCGTTTGGTGGATATGGGACTGGTTCGACATATCGGTACTTCCAATATGACAAAACCAAAGTTTAAGCTTCTGCTTGAGGATGCACGAATTAGACCTGCCTGTAACGAGATGGAGCTGCATCCCCATTTCCAGCAGTCTGAGCTGTTCTCCTATGTGGTGGATCAGGGCATTCAGCCTATTGGTTTTAGTCCGATCGGTTCTCCTGATCGACCTAAGCGCGACAGGACCGAGAGTGATACGGTTGATATTGAAGATCCAGTACTGATGCAGATCGCACAAGAGCATGGCATTCATCCAGCGGTTGTCTGTATCAAGTGGGCTGTTCAGCATGGTCAGGTTCCCATACCGCTTTCGACAAAGAGAAAGAACCTTCGCAGCAATCTAGATGCGGTGACGCATGATCCGCTCAGTAAAGCTGAAATGAGGGCAATTGCAGGAATTGACAAAAACTGCCGATTAATCAAAGGGCAGGTATTTCTCTGGAAGGATAACCAGTCATGGGAGGATCTCTGGGATATTGATGGTGTAATACGCAGCTAGCATGTGAAGCTGGAGAAGGTAGTCAGGGTTCTGGGGAAAACGCCCCATACTCATTTCTTGACATAGAGTTAATCTTAGTTTTTTTTGGGATGCTAGTGCAGAACCAGGAGGAAGCAGCTGCTTTGAGAAAGTGACTGCTCTTCACAAAAACAGGTGATTCTCTTGAGAGATGAGAATGATGAAAATAAAAGAATATATTCTTCTGGTTTATCACTACTTGATCGGACAGATATACTCTATACTGATACATCTTTACAATACGTATAAGTCATGAACGGAGTGCGTGCTGATGGATCTGACTAAGGGTTCTATTCCAAAACATATAATACATATGTCATTGCCGACGATGTCCGGCTTGCTGCTTCAAGGGCTGTATACTCTTGTTGATATGATCTGGATAGGAAGAATATCGTATGAGGCTGTTGCAGCAGTCACAATATTTGTTTCGATCCTCTGGGTTTTTGAAGTGGCCAATGAGATTGTTGGTATGAGTTCTGTTGCTCTGATCTCCCAGAGTTTTGGTGCTGGTGATCATGTTCGTGTACAGAAAGCTTCCGAACAGACTCTGACTGTCAAGTTCTTAGTGGCATCAGCAGCCGCGCTGGTACTCTGTTTGATATTAGACCCGGTTCTGCCTATCTTCACCAAGGATCCGGCAGTGATAGAATATGCTAAGTCGTATGGATATCTCAGTGCTGCCGCACTGCCTCTCTTCTTCTCATCTTTTAGCGTGAATACTATCTTTCGCTGCACAGGAGATGCAAAGACCCCCATGTATCTGCTGGCAGGGGCTGCCGTGATAAATATGCTGCTTGACCCTATCCTGATGTTTGATACCATACCGGTGCTCGGACTGCCTGGATTCGGGCTTGGGGTCTTTGGTGCTGCATTGGCTACGACCATAGCATTCACTAGTGCATTTCTTATTGGCTTCATCTTGCTGTTGCACGGGACTAAAACGGTACATATATCATGGAAGGGACTGTGTACCTTTGATCGTGAACTTGATAAGAAATTGATGGTCATCGGGCTTCCTTCCGGACTTGAGATGTTATTCAGAAATCTGGCAAACAGTGTTCTCCTTAAGATGATAGGAGTTTATGGTACCGCAGCCATAGCGATCATCGGGGTAGGTATGCGAATCTATTCATTTGTCTTTATGCCTATCATCGGAATCATGTTGGGTTCAGGGACTATAGCCGGTCAGAATATTGGAGCTGAAAGGGTGGATAGAGCCATAGAAACAGCATGGTACTCATCCTTGATAGGCGGTCTTATAACAAGTATTTTCGTTCTCCTTATCATCATATTCCCGGAAAATGTCCTGGGACTGTTCCTGACTGATATCACTGATATTCAGGAGGGGGTAATCATGCTGCGGATTATAGCCCCTTCACTGATCATAGCATCGATATCACAGGGGTGGGCCTCGGTCTTTTCCGGTTCCGGATATACGATACCTTTTTTCATCAGTTGTATTGTCGCAAAGTGGGGTATCATGATTCCCTATGTGGCTCTGCTTATCTATCGGTTCCATGCACCATTGCAATATCTATGGTATAGTTTTATTTTAAGTGAAGTTGCAGAGATGCTCGTATTAGGTATAGCATTCAAACAGGGAAAGTGGAAACGAAAGCGAGTGTAGAAGTATATGAAGAAACGTGTGAATACCTGCGTATTGATAGGAGCAGGAGCTATTGGAGCCTCTTTAGGTGTTCTATTGACAGCCAGATATGGCAATGAAGTCTTTGTGGCAGCTCAAGGTGATCGGGCATTTAGATATAAACGTGATGGTTTTACTGTCAATGGAAACTCCTGGCGTCCCGGGGTCGAAGAACTTACAGAACATATGCGACAGTATGATCTGATCATCATCGCGGTTAAATTCTATCAGATCCCTGAGGTACTGCCGATGATCGATGAGCTTCTCTCAGAGGGGACACAGATTATTTCTCTGCTCAACGGGTTAGCCAGTGAAGAGATACTGATAGAGCGGTATGGTGCAGAGCATGTGTTGTATGCACTTACCGTAGGGCAAGATGCTGTCAGGGTCGGTCAGAACGTGACCTATACGAACGCAGGGAAAATAGTATTGGGCGAGCGTCACAATAAACAATCCTTTTGGTCGAAGCGGGTGACGATGACAGCAGCTTATCTGAAAGAAGCAGGTGTTGTCGTAGAAGTTCCGGAAGATATGGAGTATCAGCTGTGGTGGAAGCTTATGGTGAATGTGGGAGTGAATCAGGCCTCTGCCCTTTTTCGAAAACCATATGGATCCTTTCAGCATCCCGGAAAAGAGTTCAACTTGATGAAAAAGCTCATGCTGGAGGTTATCGAACTTTCTCATTATACCGGAAGCTCTCTCTCCTATAAAGACTTTCTTCAATGGTGTGATCTGCTGCAGCTTCTTAACCCCGAAGGGAAGACCTCTATGCTGCAGGATATTGAAGCAGGGAGAGAGACTGAAGTAGATCTTTTCAGCGGGACGATAGTCAAAAAGGCAAAAGCTTTGGGATTGCACCTTCCCGTGAATGAATCAGTACTTGATCAGATACGAAGCATCAGGACTTCATAGTCTATGAACAGTTTGGTTCCTTAAGTGACATTGAAAACTGTCCCCCTGGATCTCTCCAAAGGAAGAGATCGAACCTCTCTCCCTAAGTATAATTGTCTTTGATAGATTCGTTTATGATGATTCTTATGAAATGGTTCCAATTCATCTATCAGAGGGCTTGCTTCCACCCGGGACAGCTGTCTTTTTATAAAAATCATTTTACGTTGCGAGAAGACCGCTCTGTCGAATGATTGAAACTGCACAGGGGAAGAAAACCTCGAGAGATAAAAGATATTAAAAGGGTGCCCTTACATTCGTATCTACAGTGTAGTATACTAACTGCAGGGAAGAAGGAGATGATTTCATGAGAAAAGAACTCCCATATAGAAAAGCTGTATTTGCCGGTTCCTGGTATGCTGAAGATCCTATTGCCCTTCGTAAAGAAATAGATTCATATCTGAAGAGCTGCCGCTCTTCTACTGACAAACAGACAGCAAAGATTGGAATGTTACCCCATGCAGGGCTTTACTATTCAGGCAGGGGTATCGCGGGATTCTTCAACCGTATTTCCAATGAAGTCAATCGTGTCTGTATCATTTCCCCGTCACATTATTCCTACCTGACGGCCGATAGAATAACGACTGCAGATTTTTCCTATCTTGAGACTCCACTACTGGAGCTTCCCTATGAACCTCTCTGTGAGAAGTTCCCTGATGCAATGAAGGAGTGTAATAGTAAAGTACTCAAAGAAGAGCATGCTTTAGAGATGGTACTGCCATTTATTGCACGGGCTTCTGAAGATTTTGGACATGAGATCAGTGTCTCTATGGGCTTGATCTCTCATTTCTCTGATGCTCACTATGTGAATGATCTGTCGGATAAGATGATAGAAGCATTGGGACGAGATGAGATCCTAGCAGGCAGGACGGTGATCATAGCAAGTTCTGATTTCACACATTATGGAGAACGATTCGGGTATACTCCTTATGGCGTTGATGATATCTCCCATATGCTGAATTCTGTAGCCTCGAATGACAGGAGTTATGCCGAAGGGTTTGTGAATGGTTCAATCGAAGAGTTGATGGTACGCTGCATCGAGGAAAAACCGACAATCTGCGGATTTGCTCCGGGACTGCTTGCTTCAGCGATTGCATGCAAATTATCGCTGCATGGTATCGTGGCAGACTATTATTCATCAAATGATCTTACAAAGAACCCCTTAGCGGAATTTGTCTCGTACTGTACGATCATATGGGAATGAGTTACTAGGTTATATCAGATATGTGTACTCAGAGGTGAGTTTGGATGTTGACAAGAGAAGAGCAGAGGCTGCTGCTCAAAACAGCCCGTAGTGCTATAGAATCAAAGATATTTCATGATCCTGCAAGAGTCCGCCATGGATTTTCATCGGTTGAAGAGCTCTATCGTCACCATCCGGTGTTAAGTGAGCTCAACGGGGTGTTTGTGACGTTAAAGCGGAAAGATGCCGCATTCCCGGCTGGTGCCCTCCGCGGATGTATCGGTACGATCATCGGTCGGGAACCACTCTACGATGGAGTTAGGCGATTAGCAGTAGAGTCTGCATTCTTTGACCCGCGGTTCAATGCGGTTAAGAAAGAAGAACTCACTAAGATATCTATAGAGATATCAGTGCTGACGATACCAAAGAAGATCGATACATACCATGATATCGTCATAGGACGGGATGGTATCCTGCTCTCCTGCGACGGTAATTCGGCGGTGTTCCTGCCTCAGGTCGCGACTGAACAAAGCTGGGATCTTGAGACGACACTAACACATCTTGCGATAAAAGCCGGACTTGATGTAGATTCCTGGCTTGATGATCAATGTGAGTTTGAAGTATTTCAGGCAGAAGTATTTCATGAGGATAAGAGTTGAATGAGCAGAAAGGTCTTGAATTGCGATTTCTGTTATAGAAGATGTGCGATACCTGAGGGAAAACGGGGATTCTGTGGTATACGGGAGAACGTTGACGGAGAACTAAAGACCATCGGGTATGGAAGGGTCCTCTCTGCAGCAGTTGATCCTATTGAAAAGAAGCCGTTGTATCATGTGTATCCCGGGGGAGAGACTCTTTCAATAGCCCTCTTCGGGTGTAATTTTCGATGTGAATTCTGCCAGAATTTTGAACTTTCTCAGCCTGACGGGTTGTATGCACCAAATCAGGAGAAGTTCTCATCCGCGGCAGCTGTCCCGTATATGTCTCCGGAGATGGTTGTGGAGCTTATGTTCAATAAGGGTCTAAAGATCATGACCTATACCTATTCTGAACCGATCGTCTGGCAGGATTATATGCTGGATACTGCTAAGATAGTCCATGAAGCCGGCGGTATCAACTGTATGGTTACCAATGGATCATTTTCTTCAGATTCTCTTGAACGAGTACTGCCGCTTATTGATGCGTTCAATATAGACGTCAAGGGCGATGAATCGTTCTATAAGACCTATTGTGCAGGATCGTTGGCTCCTGTCCTGCAGGGTGTGGAGCGAATAGCCGGAGATGCCTCATCAGTTCTGGAAGTTACGACGCTCGTGATCGAGGGTATTCATACTGAAGAACATATACGTATGATGGGGAAGATGCTCGCTGATGCAGGTGTGCAGGTATGGCATCTGTCACGATTTTTCCCGTATTACCATATGAATCACAGAGCAGCTACCACGGAAATCTTTCTTGATCGTATGCTTGAAGTTGCTGCGGAGTCTGGTATTCCCTATCTCTATGCAGGGAATAGCGGGAATCTGAAGCATGACTCTACCTCCTGTCCTTCATGCGGGACTTGCCTGATCAGAAGTCACAACTATAGAGGTGATGCTGGATTAGCGGCAGAGAAGGCTATACACAACAACAAATGTGCTGTATGCGGAGAGCCTATCTATGGTCTCTTTTGATCTCCAAGATAGACATATGTCATACAATCTCTGACTTCTACCCGGTAGATTCTTCCTTTCTGTGAAAGAGAATAGGTGTGTCTTCTTACCCCGCAGGTGCTGCAGGGTTTGTTGATGCTGTCATGTCGAAAACAAGTCCTGCTTATGAACAGCGGCGGATGGTAGGCTGTGTCAACCACTGATATTGGGATTCTCCAGGCTGTAAGGGGAAAGTCTGAAGGAGCTTTGGTATCTTCCATCCAATAGTATGCTCCAAGACATCCGGGGAGTTCAAGCGAAAGTGCCTGTGCTGTGAATCTGTTGGCACAATAGAGATATGTGTCGATATAACAGAAGAGGTCTCTCTTTTCCCTGTACCAGGGGATCTGCCCGACATTGTTGATTCCAACAACGATCCTGCAGTCCGGTTCATGCTCTCGTATCTTTCGTATTTGCTCGTCGATCTGTGTGAAGTACCTGTTCTCATTGAATTGGATGGGATCAAGGGGAAGATACCAGCTGCCTTCAATATATGAGCCTCGATCTTTGATCTGTGATCTTTTGGGGAGAGGATAATCGGGATAGATTATATCCTGGACCTGTTGTGCTGCCGCAGTACGGCTCCGCATTTGGATATGTTGTCTCAAATCTTGTTCGATTCCTTTATAGATCCTGTGTCTTAGCTGTTTCAGCTCTTTCGGCTGGATGAATATCCCGGTATCAGAAAGTCCGCTTATGTTCTTCACTCTGATTGAAGAGATCTCTATTGGAATCATATCATTTGATGTCCCGAACTGCTTCTGCAGGATCGAAGTCACAGATCTCGGATTCCTCGCATGATGAATCGTGACCGGTTCGGTCTGTGAGAAAGTCCAGTTCAATGCGGGGATTGATGTCTCAATACAGCATGTTGCGGAAGTAAGCGTTACGATAGCTTCCAGTTGATATCTGCAAGGAGCTATAGATGTCGGATTGAATATGGGCAGATCCTGATCATGACAAGAGATCTTATGAAGGGTATCGCCGTCACTATAAGTGACCGGAATAGCTATCCAGATGCGTTTACCCGGTTCTGCTGTAGTGATTCGTCTCCCCTGTATATCGGTCATATCAGTCAGGCTGAAAGCTTTAGCCTCTGAAAGACCTGGATGAGTATGATCTGCCCTAAGAAGTAGAAGTCCGTCACGAATGGATAACCGGACATATGATTCAAGTAGTATACGTTTCTTATGGCTTTCATGGATGAATCCGGCAGCTGCCCCTGTATGACCTGGGTAGGATGTGGTGACTAACCGATGTGTATTCTGTGGGGGGGCAGGGCGTTGGAAACCGAAGCTCCAACCTGAAGTCTGCTCTCTGGAGAAAGCGATTCTGGAAGGTGTCGAATCAGCAGGATGTCTATCGAGGATATCGCGATAGAGCCTTGTTGTATTGGCTGTGAATGCAGGACTTTTCATACGCCCTTCTATCTTCAGTGCTTCGATGCCCATCTTCTGAAGAAGTATGACATGTTCCTCAAGAGCGAGATCTTTCATAGAAAAGAAAAAACCGTTTTTATCTTGTACGGTTACAGGGCCACCGTCCTCTTCAATCAGTGTGGACCATGTACGGCAAATCTGGCCGCAGGCCCCACGATTGGCTGAACGGTTCAAGAGCGTACTTGAGGCAAGACAAAGTCCCGAGAACCCATAACAGAGAGCTCCATGAATGAAGACCTCAAGTTCAACAGCAGGGCACTCTCTGCGTATATGACTGATCTCTTTGATCGTCAGTTCCCGTGCAAGGACTACCCGATCAAAACCTATGGAGTGCAGATAGTTCACTCCACTTACATTATGGACAGCAAGTTGCGTAGATCCATGCAGTGAGAGAGAGGGAAAGTAGGTTCGTATGATATAAGCAAGACCAAGATCCTGAATGATAATTCCATCTACTTTGATCAGTGAAAGTATGTGGAGCATCTCAACGATGTCTGAGATCTCGTCATCGCGTATGATCGTGTTCAGGGTGATATATATGGATCTCCCGCGTTCACAGGCATAGGTTCTCAAACGTCTAAGTTCATCCTCAGAGAAATTCTTTGCTGATTTTCTCGCAGAATAGTTTTGTAATCCAAGATATACCGCATCAGCTCCCTGTTCCAAGGCTTGATATGCGGCTTGAAAGTCCCCTGCGGGTGCCATGAGTTCCATGATGCCATTGTAGAGAGAACTACCGAGGCACACAAGAGTACGATCGTTCGATATAGGCTTTTCTCCTTGGCTTTTCGACGATCTTTGCCTGTTCCTATTCTGTTAGTGGATAGAAGAGCCTCGGGGTCAAGGATGCTAAGCTTGCAAGGAACGGAAGGATGAACGTTACCTCGTAAATACCTTTAAGAACCAGCAGGAACTGGGTTTTCCTGGTTCTGAATCATGAAAAAGAGAGCAGGAATCCAATGCAGCTGCAGTAAGCTTTGCAGGGAATGTCTGTGATGAACAGAGTATCTCTTCTGATCAGATATCGATGTTTCACGCATAGAGACGGCTCTCTGTTCGCTGCCGCACTGATATGCTAATGTGTCACCATCTTCTTGACAGAGAAAGTTCTTTACTCATAAGCACTTGTTTCCCTACTGTATCCCGTGGGAAAAATGGAAGAGACTTTACAGAAAAGAGAATCAATGATATCACATAGCATATGAAGAAACGGTTTTTCCAAACAAATGGTCATCTTATCGATTCAGGTGTCTTTTCGAGAATCTTGAACACTATTCTCAATGAACAGGGTGATTACGAGATAACAAAGTTCCTTGTGGGAAAGCTTCCGGGTGAACCCTCAAGCCTTGAGTTTGTCGTGACTGGAGACACATCTAAAAAGATACAGCATATATCTTACCTCTTGAGAGACCTGGGTGCTTTTGAGAAAGAGGTCCCTTCAGCACGTCTTATACCCTCAGACGCTGATAAGCATGTGCCGAAAGGGTTCTATTCAACAACGAATCATCGTACAGAAGTCTATTACAATGGGCTCTGGCATGAAGTGTTGGAACAGCGAATGGATGCCGCTCTGGTGCTGCGGGCTGATGGGAAGTTTTTCTGTGTGAAATTGCGAGACATCAGAACCGGAGATCTTGTTGTCTGCAGCAGTAAGTCGATACGAATCTATCCGCCTTCCATAGAGAGGCGTTCGAATTTTACTTTTATGGCTAATGCGGTCTCATCAGAACGAAGCGGTCAAGTCGCCGTAGATAGAGTTGCAGCTGAAATGAAAAACATGCGGGACAGTAAAGGAAAGGTCGTAGTTGTCTGTGGTCCGGTAGTCGTACATACCGGTGGTGCTGATGCATTGGCTTCGCTGATCAGAGACGGTTATATTCAGGGCTTTCTGGGAGGAAATGCTGTAGCAGTGCATGATCTGGAGTATCGCTTTTACGGGACCTCTCTCGGAGTTGACTTGAAAACAGGTATCATCATTGAGCATGGTCATAATCACCATATGCGGGCGATCAATACGATATATGGATGCGGCTCGATACGGCAGGCGATTGATGAGGGAATACTCACTGAAGGACTTATGTATGAGGTCGTGAAGTCGGGGATTCCCTACTGTCTTGCAGGCTCTATACGTGATGACGGACCGCTTCCTGAGACGGTGAATGATATGATAGAAGCCCAACGCCGTTATGCCGAGATCATAAAAGATGCCGATATGGTCATCATGCTTGCCACGATGCTGCATTCCATTGGAACAGGGAATATGACTCCGTCTTATGTGAAGACGATCTGTGTTGATATCAATCCTGCTGTAGTGACCAAACTCTCAGACAGAGGTTCAGGACAGGTTATCGGTATTGTCAGTGATGTCGGACTCTTCCTGCGTGCATTAGCTGAGCGGGTAAGAAGCTTATGATCATGAGAACACTAGAATATCTTGCACAAAAGAGAAACTTTCGTGACCTAGGTTATCTCTCTTCCTGTTTCGGTATACCGATACAGAACGGCAGGCTGTTTCGTATGGGCAAACTCTATAAGCTCTCAGATGGAGAACTATCTGCACTCGGACAGCTTGAACTGACCGACATCATAGATTTGAGATCTAAGAACGAGCGAATCGCACAACCCGATTCTCCCATAGGGGATGTGCCTAATCACCATATCGATTTCAGTGCCGGCAGGTTGGGGCTTGAACATGTCCGTCTGATATATCGAAAAGCTGCCGTGAATCCTGAGTCTATAGATGCAAAGAAATATATAATAGATAGTTATCGTGAACTGCCGGAACTCTGTGCTGATCAGGTCAAGTCGGTGATCTCACTGATTGTTGAGCGAGACTCCCCGTCTCTTCTTATCCACTGTGCCGGAGGAAAGGATAGGACTGGTTTTCTCACAGCACTCTTGCTGGGGACTATCGGTGTCAGTAAAGATGCAATCATTCATGACTATATGCAGAGTGCACGGTCGGATGAACAGAACAGAAGAACGCTTGTTCGGTATCTGAAACGATTTAAGGATGAGTTTGGTATTGCAATACCTCCTCAGGTTGCCCGGCCGTTTCTTACCGTCGATAGGGATTCTATAATAGCCGTATATGATATTATTGAGAAAACTTACGGGGGGTTCTCTACCTACCTGACTGAACGACTGGACTGCAGTCCTGATATGATTGATGCAATACAAAGATGGCTGCTCTCGGAATAGTGTTATGTGTGTATAGACAGTATCATATGGAGCGTATCTTTTGAATTATTTTCATTATAAGAAATATCCTCTTGTGTCGGGTAAACCTATTGAATTTATGGCGAATAAACAGGTAGAATCAAAATGGATAACTTTTATTACAGGAGTAATGTATGAAATCAAAGTATACGGATCTGCTGAAAAGCAAAATGACTGAAGCAAGTTTTCAGAAACTTGTAGTACTGGAAAACGAAAAGGTAATGGATTTTGTCGGATTATTTGCCGAACACTGTAATCCTGATTCAATCTATGTGTGTGATGATAGTAAAGAAGATGAGTTATATATCAGAGCAGGAGCTCTTGAAAGAGGTGAAGAATTCAAGCTTGCTAAAAAAGGTCAGACCATTCACTGGGATGGGTATGGTGATCAGGCTCGTGATAAAGTGAATACTCGCTATATGGTATACAAAGAAAATCTTGAAAAGATGAAATCTCTTAACTCAAAAGAATATGAAGCAGCATATAAAGAGATTATGGAAGTCTCAAAGGACACCATGAAAGGAAAAGATGCAGTAGTCAAGTTCTATTGTGAAGGTCCTGCGTTCTCAGAATTCACAATGCCGTGTGTTCAGTTCACAGACTCATGGTATGTTGCACACTCAGAGGCAATCCTCTATAGACCTGCATACAAGCACTTCAAAAATATGAAGGAAGATAAAAAGGATGAGTTCTTTCGATTCATTCACTCTGCCGGTCAACTTGATGAACGACAGTGTTCAAAGAATGTCGGGCAGCGAAGGATCTACATGGACACCCAGAACAATATCGTCTACTCAATGAACAATCAGTATGCCGGGAACTCTATTGGTCTGAAGAAGCATTCAATGCGGCTTGCAATCAACAAGGCCGGTAAGGAAGGCTGGTTGTGTGAACACATGTTCGTCATGGCTTGTCTTAACAAAGATGCTGACCGAAAGACATATTTTGCCGGTGCCTATCCATCGGCATGTGGTAAGACCTCTACAGCTATGATCCCTGGTGAGGAGATTGTCGGTGATGATATTGCTTACTTTAGAAATATTGACGGTGAGTTCCGAGCAGTAAACGTAGAGCAGGGTATCTTTGGTATCATCAAAGACGTTAATGCGAAAGATGACCCGGTCATCTTTAAGAACTTGATAAATGAACAGGAATTGATCTTCTCTAACGTTCTACGAGGGCCTGATAACAATCCCTACTGGCTTGGATCGGGTCTTGATACTCCTGAGACGGGTGATAATCACTCCGGTGCAGGCTGGTATGTCGGTAAAAAAGATGCAGATGGAAATGAGATAGGTATTGCTCATGGGAATGCACGTTACACTATGAGACTTGATTATCTTAAGAACTTCGACAAAGAAGGTTTTGAAGCTAAAAAGGGTGTGAAGGTTGATGGTATTCTATACGGGGGGCGAGACAGTGATACTACCGTTCCTGTTGAAGAGTCAGCTTCTTGGGAAGAAGGTATTCTGCTCAAAGCATGTACCCTTGAATCAGAAACTACTTCAGCTACATTAGGTGCAGAGGGTGTAAGGAAAGCAAGTCCAATGGCAAACATGGACTTTATCTCCTATCCTCTTGGTGAATACACCATGAATAATATTAACTTTGTTAAAGATATGAGGGAAGTCCCTAGAATATACTCAACGAACTATTTCCTCAGGACTCCTGATGGTGATTTCTGTAATGATAAGCTTGCTAAGAAAGTATGGCTGCATTGGGCCGAAGGTCGAGTCCACGGTGAATATGATGCTGTTCCTACTCCGACAGGGAAGATCCCGGTTTTTGAAGATCTTAAAGTTCTGTTTAAGAAATTCCTTGATCTTGAGTATACACGTGAAGAGTACGATTATCAATTCACATTCAGATGTGACAAGTGGCTTGCTAAACTTGATAGATCAAAGAAGTTCTACACAAAGATGGCTCCAAATTGTCCAAAATTCATTTTCGACAAGTGGGATGATGCTAGTGCTATGATCAAGAAAGCCCAAGCAGATTTTGGTAATGAGATCAAACCAGGTGAATACAAATAATGTCACGATTGCTGCTGATCCTATAGCCTGTACATAAAAGGCCCATAGAACAGAACTCGCCTATGAGTTTGCGGCGGACCCCTTTTGTTGGACACAAACCAACAGGAGGGGTTTTCATGTTATTTATATGTATGAAGAAAAAGAAAGAGCTGATGGCGATATACCGTCAGCTTTATAGGAAATCAATAGTGCCTAATCTGTTCAGACTTTTAGACATCCGGCTTCCGGGGAGATTTCCTGCTCTTCTATATAAGTCGCAGCAAGTTGTACTGCATCAACAATCTGCTGGTATCCAGTACATCTGCAGAGATTCCCCTTGAGGGCCTTTCGTATCTCTTCACGTGTGGGTTTCGGATTCTTCAGCAATAGGATATATGCTGACATGATCATACCCGGGGTGCAGAATCCACACTGTACTGCTCCTGCATCGATAAATGCCTGCTGTAGTGGATGCAGTTTCCCGTCTGGGTATTCCATTCCTTCGATGGTGATGATCGACTTTCCTATCGCTTTTTTCACCTTCACCCTGCATGATCGTACTGATCGGTCGTCAAGTGCAATGGTACAACTCCCGCACAAACCATTTTCACAACCATTCTTTACGCCGTGCAGATAACATCGTTCTCGTAGGAAATTAAGTAGAGACATCTCCTTATCTTGTTCACACACAGTAACTGGGCGATTGTTTATTGTTATCGTATCACTCATCTCAACTCCTCTGGATCAATCGTGATTGGCATCGATCGGCATCGAATGCCGGTAGCATTGTAGACAGCATTGGCAATTGCCGGTGCAATGATTTCCAGTGCCGGTTCTCCTATTCCCTTTGCTCCTGTAAGTGATTGAGGGTCATGATTCTCAATGATCACGCCGGTCATCTCCGGCAGATCCGTCATTCTTGGTATTTTATAGGTATCAAAGTTCAACGTCGTTATCTTTCCATCTTCACATTTTACCTCTTCCATGAGAGCCATACCTATCCCCTGGGTCACTCCGCCGTATATCTGTCCAAGGAGCATAGCCTTGTTGATAGCTTTCCCAATATCATGGGAGGCTACAATATTGAGGATCTTTATCTTGCCGGTCTTCTTGTTCACAGAAACTTCTACAGCTTGACAACTGTAGACGTAGGTGAAGTAGGCATTTCCTTGACCAGTGGTATCATCCCAACTGACTTCCGGTGCTTTGAAAGTCCCGAATGCATATGGTGTCACACGTTGAAGAAAGAGCTCTTTCATTGCTTCTTCCCATGTGAGGGATTGGTCATAGGTCAGACCCCAGATTTTGTCATTATGGAATGTCACTTTTTCAGGTGTACATTTCAGGCGATCGGCCAAATGTGTCGATAATAGTTTTTTGAAGTTCTCGGCGGCAACTACCACAGAACTACTCCCCATGATTGTTCCTCGTGTAGCTACAGTCGTTCCGCTGTCGGGGATATTGCTCGTTGAAGAACGTCGGTATCGAATTCTCTTCAGGTTAATACCAAGTTGTTCAGAAAGGACAATCATCATGACAGATTCAGACCCCTGCCCATTCTCATGGATTCCCGTCTCAAGCAGGATCGACCCATCAAATTGACCGCTTATGATGCAGGAACAGAAATCCATCCCTTCAGCGCCCAGACTTGCTCCGCGATAGCTGATTGCCAATCCGATTCCATAGAGTTCATCGGAATCGCTGCTTCCATGTGAACATTTCTCATACTTCTTTCTGTAGCCGATCTGATGAACTGTACTGTTCATCACCTCTTCCATACTCACGGTATGTTTGTCAAGAATCTGGCCTGTAACGGTACTGCTTCCCTGTTTGACCATATTGATTCTTCTGATACCAAGCGGATGGACATGAAGTCGTTCTGCTATAATGTCGATGATCTGCTCAGTAGCAAAGTTAACTTGTGGGGACCCGAATCCTCTCATGGCTCCGGTAAAGATATTGTTAGTTGCTACTCCATAGACGTCTGCATAGACATTGTCTATAGAATAGGGGCCAAAACACTGGGCTGTGGATCTCCATGTCACCCATGGGGTCACTGAAAGATATGCACCGGAATCTGCATACAGAGAAGCCTGCACTGCAATAATCTTTCCTTCACTCGTTACCCCGACTTTATAATGAAGCTTGTATGGATGTCGTTTATAGGACTCCCTGACGGACCATTCACGTGAGTAGGTCATTTTCACCGGACGACTGAGTAATCGTGCTCCCAGTGCTGCACGTGCACAGACGATGGCTGCAGTATCATCCTTTCCTCCAAAGCCTCCTCCAACAGCGATAGTATAGACTTCAATATTCGATAATGGTTCACCTAGAAAAGCTCCTGTGAATCTTCTCGTACTGAATGGGTGCTGCATACTTCCATATATCTCAATCACGCCGTCTTGGCGTGGAACACATATAGCTGATTCAGGTTCCAGGTATGCATGTTCGACCATTTGTGTCTCAAAATCCTCTTCAACAATGAGTTCGCACTGTTTGAATTGTGATGAGGGATCTCCATGCCGCATCTTATGATGCACTACGATGTTTGAATCCCCATAAGAGGGGACTACCCGTGCATAGGGTTTTAAAGCATCTTCCATTGTCAATATAGGCTTGATCTGATCTCCGTGTATTTCCACAAGTTTTGCTGCTTCTATTGCTGTCTCGCGAGTTTCAGCAACCACAAGCGCCGCTACGTCGCCCCAGGAGCGTATGGTATCTTGAATGAGCATAGGATAGTCTTGTTCAATCTGTCCGAAATGTGTTGTCCCGGGAACATCTTCAGCGGTAAAGACTCGAACACAGCCAGGGACTTTCAGTGCTTTGCTGTAATCGATCGTTACATTATTTGCAGCAACAAGATCTGAGTAGACCGGTACCATGTGCAGCGTCCCTGTAAATGAGATGTCATCCGCATAGGCCGCTCTCCCCGTCACTTTTGCATACCCGTCATTTCTAAATGTTTTCTCTGTTTTCATATGCTTTTCGTTCCTTTGCAACATATTACAACAGATTCAGTATAAATTCAATTAATAAGCTATGGAGAAAAACAGCATAACGATAAAGTTGTATTGATTGCAACATAGTGAAATATTTCTCTTAGGTATAATAAGCTCAGGATATGAGACAAGATAGAACAGGGGAATAAGGTGGACTAGGTTGTCCTGGTAAGATTCTATCAAGAATTGTCTTGACTTAGAGATTCACTATAAACTAAATATCTGTATATGATTTTAAAATTATTATTACGTTTTTTAGAGGATTATATGGGTGGACCGAAAGCAGAGCTCATTTGTGA
>CAYYPJ010000032.1:0-16762 GCA_964473495.1 uncultured Spirochaetales bacterium | reverse complement strand
AGGGACAGGCCGTGCAGCAAGATCAATTCTCATTTTTCATTGCATCATACAGCTCTCAGATGCAATTGAAAATGACATTTCAGGAGTAATAAAAGGATGCAGAAATGCCCCGGTTCCCCGGGGCATTTTCTTTATGAACTTACACTCAATTCCTCAAATTTCAAATATGTAACCACCGCCGTGATTACTCCCCTTTCAATCTCCTGATCAGGTGTGGATGTGTTCGCATCCTCTACCTTCATCTTCACATTGTTGCCGCCCAATATCACCGGGCTGTAATTATTTGCATTTATGATGAAATCCTTTCGCAGTCCATCGCTATTCAGTATAGTGCCCAATTCGTAACGGGTTGTCCCTGCAATCTCCAATGTGAGTTTTATCCAGGAAATCCCGACATCCAGAGCCGTATCTATCACCACCTGTATGCCCATAAGTTGTGCCTCGGCGTCATATGTATCGCCGTTCACCACCAATGTTCCGAAATCTACATAGAAATTTGCTGTTCCATCAGCTTCCCCCGTCGCTTTCTTCGTTTTGAACAGCATTCCACCACCGCGTCCCTCTATGTTTTCCACCAACATCTGTTGCGCCCTGATCTTTGGGCTGTGGCTGGCATTATTCTCATAATCAGACATCGTTTCACTGGCATCCAGCAAGTTCCTTAACACATAATACGGAATCGTGGTGTCTTTGAGCGCAACCTTGAAATCCAGCTCGTATGTGTATGGCCAGCATGTCTTATTCACGTTGTTTGCATCCAGACCACCACTGCTGCTCACACTCCCGATCGCCCCAATAAACTTGTCATTTTTCCAATCGTCAAAATCAGTTACAGTCGTTGTTAACAAACTTACATCCGGAGCTAATCCAAAACGCCATCCCAACACATAGCGTCCCGGTGGTAATACAATATCCAGCGTTTCACCATTCAGCGTAGCCAGCTGTGCCTCTGCCGTTCCTGCCGGTATATCTATTTTTCTGGATGCATACAGCTCAGCATCACGATAGCGATTACTACCCGCTGAGTAACGCATAACATCCAATATCACCGTCTCGGTTGTACTTCCTGTGTTTTTGTAGCTTATCCTGGCATCCAGCAGCAATACCGGAATCTTACAGGTGAGCACCAGTCCGCCATACTCCCGGCTGTAAGTGCTGCCCGATGGACTTTCTCCCCAATCTGTCTCATAATGCTTTGGAATGAAGGTATCCAGCAGCTCGGCTACATTGCGCCGCTTCACTGCCTTGCGCATTCGGTGCTTCTTGGCGAAAGTTCCCGGTCGCTTATTTGTGGGAGATATTCCCATTTCGGGAACATTCCTGAAAAATCGCTTAATACTCATAGTTAATCCCGATACTTGCTCTGTAATGCAGCAAGTTTCTCAAGCACGGCATCGCTGGTGGTGCTATCATCGTTCATCTTGGTAATTATCGCAGCAGCTAACGCCGTAGTGTCCAGCGGCTCCTCTACCGTGGTGTTACTGCCCGTCCATGCCGTTTCGCTTGATACATTGTGAAATTTCACCCGGCAATACATCCGGCAGTCATCATTGGTATATACTGCATTTCCTCCCATTGGCTTAGGTACCTGTATCAGGCATCCGCCCTGAGCAATGGTGCTCCTGGTTACGCCTGCAGGCAGATTGTCCCAATCCAAATTCGTTACTTCTCCATCATGGTAAAAATACTCCAGCGTGTACATCCCATATACCGCATCGCCACTGCCATCCAGTACCAGAGATGCCGCTACGTTCAGATAGCTGTCACTCTGACTGAAAATCAGACTGAGCACCGTGCTGCTTATATCTACTATGAAAGAGTTCATTATACCGTATATCTCTTCCAGGATGTCACCAAGATTGTCATAACTGGTGCGGCCGTTGGGGTCATTCCATCCCAGAAGTTCTACCCCACGCCCGGCCTGTGTGCTACCCAACAAATCCAGCAATCCGGCAATATGCAGCACTTTGGTTGCACTGTCGCTGAATCCTGCCAACGACACAATCAGCACACCACTATCTACCGCATCGCCACTGCTGTTCTGAACAAGTATGCCACCGTCTGTAGGATTCGATATCACATCCATCTTGCCTTCAATTGTCGCTTTTACCGTTACCCGCATCCCCAGAGTATAACCCAGGGCATTCAGGCTGGATGCATCTTCACCCCATTTAATGCCATAATTGCCGCTAGTCGCAACATCAATGTAATACATTCCAGTGCTGCCATCTTCACTGAAGACACCATATTCAGTCCCCCAACCCCATGCGCCTTCGCTGCCTGTTGCGTTGAATAATGTTACTACCTTGCCGGTTAATGCATTACCAGCGCTGTCTGTGAGTGGAAAAAAAAGTCTCATGATCACTCCTTATTGTATGCGACTACCAATAAAGGCCAGGTCGCTGTTGCCATTACTGAAAATCTCCGGAACCACGCTCAGCCTGCTTGCTGTGCGCAGCCGCAAAGCTACACTCTGCCCCGCTTCCACGCCATCAAGCAGCGGATCCAAGGTAATGTCGCTTTTAATCTTACAGGTGATAAAACTGTTACTCTGTGAGCTCTCTGCCGGTATCAATTGCACCGTCTGATTCGCCTCATCACTCTGCATAAGGATGTCGTTGAATATCTGCATCAAAACTTCATTACCAGCTCCATCGGTACCGCCTCGGGTGCTGGGAGGATCTACCAGTGCCAGGTCAAACTCTATCCACACGCCACGTATGCGGCTGATATCACGACCGGTTTTACTCACCGCTCCATCGTTCACCGTATCCAGCTTAATGGTGTAATCTCTGCGAATATACCCCTTAAACTTCGCTTCCAACGTTCCACGGTTATCAGTCACACGGCGTATCTTCACCGGGCCTATACCCATCCACATCTTCATACTTCCCTCTCTCCCAGCTGCCAAAGGATGCTCACGATGCTTGGTGTATCTGCTACACGCTGCACATACAAGTATTCTATCGTTGCATCCAGTACAGACCAGTCTATTGTATAATCTTCGGTATAATCTTCGGCATCCTCACTCAGGCGCAGCTTATAGCCGCAGTGCATGCACACCCCTGTGGCATAGTCCGGTACCATCACGGCTACCCACTCGTTGTCATCCAGTTTAATGCTCTGAGTAGAACAGGAACTGGCCTGTGGCAGAAGATAATCTCCCAGCTGCAAATACTGCCCTGGCTGCCGCGGATACACAGTGGTGTCCTCTGGGTCATCATACACCGTTATGGCTCGCCCAACGCTGAATTCTGCCTTCCACGCCTTAATCCGGGCCCCTTCATCTTTGGGATCAACACTATAAACCACCGCCTGTACAATTTCATCCTTGGAATCCTTGAACATGATGCGTTGCCAGACGGCCGGGAGCGGCCCCGATTTAAGGGTGATGCTGTGCTCTCGGTTGCAAATAACAAACAGGCTGCCGTAATGGTTTTTCACTGCACCACTATATGCTTTACCATCTACCAGGTTTTTAAATATTCCTTCATAATCAGCTTTGCTTTTCAAAAGCGGCTTTTCGCTCTGCTCATAAATGTCATCATCTTCCAGTTGCATTACCGGTAATGTATCATCATATAAGTCTTTATTGACGACAGATACCATGCCGGTTTTACTCACCTTTATTGCCAGGTTGTTCAGCATCAGCATCATTTTCAGAAGCTCATCCTGCGATAGCCATAATGTGCTTTCATCATCGCTGGGCTTCTGCCAGGCAATGGTGTTAATCGATGCATAGCCGGTGAAAGTTACGGCTTCATCTTCTATGCTGTATGCCCCTGCATTAGTAGCAAAGTTCATCACGTTACTGGTTGGATAGGATGCCGGATAATTCGCCACAAAGAGTGGCTCAGCGTCCACACTGGTGCTCAATGTGTCGCTGTATTTTACAATTGTGTTCTGGGTGTATATCTCTATGGTGTCAGAAATTATCACATGCCGCAGTTTTATCCCTTCGTGAATATACCATTGCAATGTCGTTGATCCACCATATACATCCGCCCGCTTCCAATATTTCATCAATACCAGATGAATGTGCCCATTTTCCATCCAAAAGGCCTGTATCTGCCGCTCTAACGGCATTGTGCCGCCAGAGGTGCTGTTGGGGTTTGTCCAGTTGGCAAATTCATGGGTAAGCAGTTGCAAATCAGTAACGTAATTACTCACCACCAAATCATAATTTTGCCCAATCTCCGGCAGGTTCAGGGCATTTTGCAGATATTGCAGGGCCATGCTCAATGCATCCTGCACGCTGTACTCTGTCTCGCAGATTATCTGATGCTGCTTCGCCTTGAGCAGATCGCTCACCCCTATGAAATCTACCAGATTAATGGTAACCTGCTGCTTCACTACATCTGGTTCATAGCCGCTGTTACCCGTTACGTAGCCAGTATACTCCACTTCTCCGCTCAGGCTGTTGCGTAGCCGCACAGCATATTCCCACACATACACCGCATCACTCTGCCCTGCCAACGTGCTTATTGCTAATGTATCAGGAAAAACGAACAAATGCTGCTTCAACCAGTCACTGCTATCCAGCACAATCTCTGCACCACGCGCTTCCTGCTCAAAATAATCAAAATCACCTATCTTCCAGGCATCAATATCCCAATCAATACACTGTACCGCATGCACTGCCGGGCTCTGAAGATCACTGTAACTCACAAACTCCGCTATCATTGCTTACCCCGTAACACTCGACCTTCATCTACCATACGACTTAAAAGTATCTTGTCTCTGCTGTTCAGATTCTTGAAAGAAAGCGTCAAATTCATATTAACCGGCCCGCCTGCTGTGTTACCGTTATTCATTGCAGCGATCAACGGCCCAAAATCAATCCCTGGCGCGTTGTAATGATTAATCGTGTTCATACTCCGGGAAACATTGTGCACGGTACTGTTCACTGCACCAGCCGCAGCAGTGGGTAAATTTTCCACTCCATATCCACCAGGCAGCCGGTAAACTCCGGCAGCAAACTTCCAGAATTTCGATACAGGAATAATTAACTCATCATCTCCCCCTTCACCCACCACATAAGGAGCGCCGCCGGGAGTGCGTTTAACATATGCGCCATGAGCTGCCGGTGTACCATAGAGCAACGCCATCAGCGCCTGCACCTGAGGAATAGCTGCGGCGGCATTGGTGCCGCCGGTTGCCAATGTGTTAAACAACGCAGCCTTGGCCATTGCTGCCGCAATTATCTTACCGGTAACCACCGTCTGGGCTGAAGATTTTATCATGTTCATGATGGCGTCTTTCAGCATGGATGCCAATATGCTTGCGAAAGTGGATTTCATGCTCTTCCATATAGCTTCACGCCGTTCCTTGCCCGTCATTTCCATATCGGTAATGCTGCTGAAAAACTGATCATAGCCTGATTCAAGGGCTTTCAGACCGGCATTCTGCCACTGATGCTGCTCTTCCCATCGCTGCCATTCAGCTTCTTTGCGCGCTTCGGCATATTCGTCTATCAAGTTGGTACGGGCTGCCTGGTACCCCTCTTCAGTGAGCAGTTGTTCATCCCGCGCTTTCTCCAGCAGATTCAGCTCTTGCATATATTTATTATCCAGCTTGGCCAATTCTTTGTCTTCAGCGCTTACCAGATAGCCTTCCAGATATTCAGTCATCTCATGACGCAACTCTTCCAGATACTTTTTATCAATTTTCAAAAGCTCGGTATTCATCAGCTCCTTTGCTGCGACGATCTGCTGACCAAGAACCTGGTACATTTCAGAGTTTTCATTGTACTTTTCCTGTTCAGCTTCCAGCGCTTCAATCTCCAGTTCAATCCGTTTTTTTGCCAAAAACTTTGCTCGCTCTATGCCCTCCTGTTTATCAAAGCTACTCAGCTCAGCCTGGGCATCACGCAGTTTGGCAAGGAGCTTTTCCAACGCTTTCTTTGCTCTGTCCAGATCTTTGGGGTCTACCAGCTTGAGTGGTTTGCCGCCGCCAGCGTCATTTACATCCTTTATGGCAGCGCTCACCCGTTTCATATCCAATGCAAGATTGTGAGCAGCAAGACCGTCGAGCCCAAACTCATTGGCAATATTACGTGTCAAATCTACTGTGCTCTGCCCCACATCAAAATACTTCATCAATTCACGCAGGTAACCATCCATCTCTTTACGTTTATGCGCAATATTGCTGATTTCCTGCAATTGTACTTTGTTCAATTTTCTCTTTTCATCATTTACTTTTTTTTCAGCAAAGGCCAATTGAATACGTAATCTTTTTTGATTATCTGCATAAAATCCTTCAGCTTTTGAAAGATCACCAAAAGTTTTCACACTAGCATCAAGTTGTCGCTTCAGATTTTTACGTTTTACCGTAGCTTTTGAAATCTCACCATTCTGGTCACGAATCGCTTTATTAGCCTTTTGTATGGCATACTTTTCTTTCATGTAGTCGTTTATTCTGCCTTCTATTGCTTTGCGGAATCGTTCCCGCGTAAATAAAAGCTGCACTTCATAAAAATCTCTCGCCTTAGTTGTATTAACATCTAGGGCCCTGCCATAATCATCAAAAGCAGTAATAGCACCGGGGGCAATCTCTGCAATCCCTGCAATTACGGTCTTTAATTCCCGCTGTTCATCAGCGTTGAGCTTAGTTTTATCCGTTAACTCGGTGTGCCGTTTAATTAATGAATCCAGCGTACTGCTTTGGCCTTCCAGCTTATTGTACTGGCTGCTTATCTCCGTAATCTGTTCTTTTATCGGTATCAGGTTCTGATACCAGTCTATCATCAATTCATTATAGGTTTTTGCCAGAGGTATTAATTTGCGGCCCATCATCTCTAACATGTCTTTGCGTATGGCTTCTTTACGCTTTTCCACATTGGCCTGCTCGTTGGCGGTACGCAGCGCATCACCCTGAGCGTCCTTGGTCCCGTTAAGGATTATATTGTAACGCGCCTGCACTTTTTCAAGGTCGGTTAATTGACTGTAATTTTTTTTCAAACCCAGATTAAGTGCTTCCTGGGCAATAGCACCTTCGGAGATAATAATTCCATACTTACGAACCGTTTCATGATTGCCTACCAGTGCACTGGTGAAATCCCGGATCACGTCGCTGGATGCTTTGTTGCTGAAACTTGCCACATCCACACCAAGTTCCACCAGACTTTTGCTCATCTCAGATGCTTTGCTGCGAGCAAAACCCAACGGAACGAAAGTATCCTGCAAGGTAGCCATCCATTGCTTTACATCCATTATGGCACGGCCCACAGATTTCCCAAAACCTATAGCCCAGTCACTTGCTTCCTGAGTGAGATGCTTGAATACTGCACTGAATTTGCTGTTTATTTCATTGCCGTCCCGTGCCAGATCCTGCGCTTCATTTTTCAAGCTCAACACTTTGCGAAAGCTGGTCCAGATGAAAGCGATAAGCAAAAATTCATTACGCAGTTTACCAATAACTGTACGCATCCCAGACGTATGCAGACGCATCTGCTTGCTGTTTGCTATATACGTAGTTTTTACCTTGTTGCTATCCTTCCGTATAGCATCGCTTGCCCTTTTGCTCTCAGTTCTGGCTTTCCTGAATGTGCCTTTCCACGCCAACAATATCTGCTTGGTTGCTTTATTTATCGCATTAACAATTGCTCGGGTGTCTCGACTCAAACCGTCCCGCAATAACCTGGAATTTTTCTTAGCATTATCTACATTTGCAGATATCCGCAGCTTTATCTCATTTCTCAAATTCGGCATCGTAGGCGTCCTTTGCGTCTTTGTCTTTATAGTAAATAATATTTGCCAACGTCATTAGATTGAGCATATTCAGCTCTCGGTAGTAGTGCTCCCAACCTTCGCCGAGCCGTTCGCTAAGACCGATGCAAAGCTCTGCGATTCTGTCTCTGTAAGTTGTTTCACTCTCTCCATCGTGCTCAACTCTTTTTTTTTTATGGCCATAAATTGCTCATCAAGGCAAAGCACATAATCCCAGAAATGAATCTCAGGGATGCCTAAAGCCCGAAGGCATCCAGCTTTTATTACCTCTTCATTGCTCAGTTCCATGATGGAGGGATCGGTATCTGCCTGGTGCTCTACCAGCCATACCATTGCTCCCAGATGCATCACATTGTCCTGGTAATCCAACTGCGCCAGATCTTCCCCCCAGATGCGCTTCATTACAGCAAAACAGGGCGCATTCATTATCGGCAGTGTAACTGCACCTGCACTGTGACTTTTTTTATATAAATCTTCTACACGGGTATGTTGTTCGCGCAATAACTGTTTCAGATGCTGCTCATCCTTGCGTTGCTTTATCACGTCTTTCAGAGCGGAAAAAATATTTCTCTGTGTCGCTTTCTGTGCCATTTGTTCCCCCTTATGCCGGGACGGCGGTGAGGGAGTCAAACACCGCCGTTTCTCCCAGCTATATATCACCCCGGACTATGCGTCGGGGAAATATACCTTGAAATCGCCCGGATCTACTATCCGAGCTGTGAAATCAACTGAGCGTTCCTGCGTATTATCAGCGCCCTCAGCACCCCAATTGATTGCACCACTACGGTTTACTTTTGCCAGATGAATTACCATGTCTCCCAACCCTCCACTGGCAATCTCTTTGGTGCGTAACACACCGTAGAGCTCCATTTCGCTTGGCACATCATGCTTATCAATGGTAAGCGTCTTTCCATTCGCCGCATCTGCATATAAATATGCCGGATAGATGGTTGTCTCTGTCTCGGATGCGTTGAAAGTACATACCCCCGAAGCACTCAGGCTGAATTCACCAACTTCGGGTGTCCCAGCCACTTTCTGAAAGTATGTGCCATTTTTTCCCCATAACTGCACCGAGGCCCCAATTACATCTGCGCCTTCTGCCAACGTAATTGCATTTTCAGAGATGGTCTGCGACTCTTCACCCTGGCGCACACGCTTTATGGTTCCTGTGGTTAGAGCACCACCTGTCATGGCGGCAAAGAACGCCGCTGTAACTTCATTGTAAGTGATGGTCCCACTTACCGCGCGTCCTATCGGCCAGCTGGTATCACCTTCACCGTCCGAACCCTTATGGGTGATCATTTTGGGTTCTTCATTTACCGAAAAGCCTAATGCTCCCGGTACAATATTATCACCCAACACTGCAATCCCATCGAAGTAATTTGCATATCGTTTCTTACTCATTCTATTCCTCCACCGCTACCAGATTCACACCATCAGCCTGGGCCAGCTCCGCCTTGGTTGGCCGTTTCACTGTATCACCAGGATGCAGCTTGTACACTTGACCCTTGCGGTTCACAAAGCGAAACGGGGCCTTTGCCGTAAGATAGCGTTTAGTTTTTTTTGTTTTTTTCGTCTCAGCCATTGAAGCCTCCTATAATGTAACTTCCCACATAACATAGGGAACCTGCTGAAACTTACCATTCCCCATATCTATGAGTTGCAGTCCGGCACTCCCTGGCTTAATTGCTACAATATCTGTCAAGCAGACGCCAGGCACAAAATCCTTGCGTAAGCTCGCCGCAACATGGCTCATCAAAGACTTGATATTGTCAACCAACGTGCCGGGGTCACCGTTTTCCTGTGGATCAATCTCTATCTTGCCATGCACTCGCCATAAATGAGTCCCTGCCGGATCTATCCCTTCGGCATAGACCGCCAAAGCAGGTAACTTCGCACGGCTGAGATTACGTCCCATATTGGTTGACTCACGGTACACCGTCACTGCGCTTACTTCCGGGTCTGCATCGAGCCAGCCAACCACGAAATTCTCAGCGTTGATCATCAGCTCATCTTTATACCAGACCACGGGTTACCCCTTCACGAATGAATGTCTGGTGCTGCGTTTTGTCTTTACGAGTGAAAAACTGCCATGGGCGCATTTTGTGCAGATGCCCGATTACTTTCGGGTCACCCGGCGTATCCATCTCAAGGTAAAACGTGTTGCCTGTACGCCACGCTTGAATTTTGCTCAAAACACCACCCATCAAAAGTCCTGTATTTTGCATGATGCTGTCACCCTTTTGTACTCGGTTTGTGCGTGATGCACCATTGCCGGTACGTACGCGACCCAGCACCATGCCCTTCACTCGCTTACGTTCTTTTGCAGTACGCACGTAGTTGGGCCGCTGGCTACCAAACCAACGCCCCAAACTCATGCTCTTTGTTTTCCTGGCTATACGTCTGGGCACTCCACCCCAGGCCGGTATTACGCGCCGATCAGTTTTACGTTTGTACTGGATGGCAAAATACTTCCAGCTTACGCCTCGGCTGCGGCCACCTTTACGCAATGCATCAAACTGCATCACGGTAACCCCGGTCTGGTACGCATGACAGCTTTTCCAGATGGGCGTCATGTCCGTAATATTGCGGTCAAGACGTCCCAGGGTAAGCTCCAACCCGCGCCGATCTACCGTTGCATCAGCCATTATCTGCTCCACGGTCAAAATTACCCAGGGTTGAGTAATTAAACACCGGGTCGTCGTTTTGCGGATCTCGGGAATTGATACTGGTTACAGCAGCGCTACAAAGGCTGGCACCGTTCACGCCTATCTTAATCTCACCTTTCTGGATTTTATTGATTAGGTCGTCTGCATAGTTCCGTCTTCGTAATCGCTCCGCATTATCGTCTGTATAACTTCCCTTGAAATATGCCAGGGCATCACATGCAGTATAATAGCGCACTATGCGCTCAATTACACCGGGCGTTGCCGGAGTATCGGTGATATCCGGAAATCGCTGTGTGCCTTCTGCATAACGGTATAGATACAGCGGAAGACAACTGTCCACCAAATCGCTGTTCTGCATGATCAGCATACTGAGCTTGGCCTCCCATTGCTCAGCAGTATATTCTACCACCGTCCCTGGAATCAAAGGTCTGCCCTCGGGAATCTCAGCCTTTACGGCTGTGATCGTGCAATAGGTTGGCATCTTTTACTCGCTGATCACGCGCCCGGCAAGGGCTGCGTCTATCCGCTTCTGGATTGTTTCAGGCTTCATATTCGCTGTGATCTTTACATTCAGCTCTTTTGCTTTGGCCTTCAGAGCATCCAACTTGGCGCTTTCGACCGCCTCAGATAACGCTTCAGCAATCTCCAGCGCACTGCCGGATGCATCCACACCCATGTGCTCCGCTACCGGCAGCAAAGCTGCCTTGATCTCGGCATCATGGTTCTCTGTGGTTTCCACCACTACCTCTATCTCTTTCAAGACGCCGCTTTTGATCAGATCTTCAAAGGTCTTTTTGTCTTTGAAATTGCTTTCATCAACAATTGTTCCATCAGAAATCAATTCCTGATTGCTTCTCTTTATCGATCCGGATACTTTGAATTTCTTCATATTTCCTCCCTGAAAAGAGGGGCGCAAAGGCCCCTTATTTTATGCTACCGTATTGATGATCAGATACCCGTTGGTTTTATCAACGTTCTTGACACAACGTTTCTGGGTTTCTTCGATAGTCAGCACATGCTTCTCTGCGTATTCTTTCACCTCAGGATACCCTTCTTGATGGATCTGCACAGAATGAAGCGGGCAACCTTCTATCATCTCTTCTGCCGACGGAGTGTAAAGCAGAGCAGCCTTATCATCCCATAGATCGTAGAAGGTGCCACTGTCATCTGAATATACACCCTGACCGATGATAATCTTCGTGATATTGTTGTTGATGATTTCCTTCAGATCATTGACTGTAAGAAACTGATTCTTCTGATTGGTGATTTTACCCAATAGAGAAGGATGCACTTTCAATGCATTCCAACTGGCCATACCCAGAACCAGAGTGTTGGGCATGATGCCATTCGCACTACGAACTGCTTCTGAAGCAGATGCAATATCGGAAAGCGGATCACTGGTGTTTTTTGCACTCCAGCAAGCATCTCCGGAAAGCGACACCTTGTTGTCGGCAGCATAGTAATCTGCATTAAATATGATGTTTGTAACTTCATATTCCCGTTTTACCATGTGAGCTTTGCTCAGTAGCCAGTGATGCCGTTTTTTCAATGCTGTTATAGCCTTTACGCCATAAGCTTCCTCTGTCTTGAGAAGCTTATAATCGATAGGAGTCTCCAAAGCATGCTCTATGCATTTAAATGTGTCGTGTGTGTTTGCCATGTGAATTTGATTTGCGTTAGCATTCAGGGCACGCTCTGTGTTATAAATTTTAAATCCCTCTTTGCCGAAGCCCAGGAATGTCCCGGTTTCGGTACGAGAATGGACGATAGGACACACCAGGTCTGCAATCATACCAGGCAGTTTATAGCCGGTGGCAAACGTGGTGAGGATAGGATTAACGCTTCCTACTAATTCGCGGTTTTTAGATGCCATGTTTCCTCCTATTTAAGTACCACGCGTATGAAATCGCCGGCATCAGATGCGGTGTCCAGTGCAACACCGCACAGTTTTTGAATGGCTGCGGCGAGATTTTCCGCAGTATCGGTGGGATAAGCTAATGCTACAGCTTTACCGTCAGCATCACTTTTTACACATGCCCCGGCAGTAACCGCATCACCTGCTTCTACTACGGCTATGCCGCCTGTCTGCAAGGTGATTGGATCACCAGAATCTGTGTCGTAAATCGAAACGCCGATAGCTTTCTTATCGACTGTATGTTTCCCATCGAAAGCTACAAAGCGGCACTTGGTGATCGCTTCGGTAGCTGTCAGAGAAACAATAACATTGGGATTTCCTGCTTTCATATAGTCTCCTTGGTTATTCACCCATCACTTGATCCAGTGCTTCCATGTAGGTCAGCTCTGGGTTTTTTCCCATCAACGCTTTTGCCTTGGCGTCAAACTTGGCAGCTTCTTCGTTCACAGGATCGCCATGTTCACCAAAAGTGATGGTCTTATGGTTAACTCTGCCATGCTCACCCATATCTGCAAACAGTGTGTCGTCTGCAGCAAACTCAATAATCTTTTTGATTATCGTACGCTTGGCAGTGGTGATGTCCTGCTCTTCGTCAGAATCGGCGAATTTCACAGAGTCTTCAGCTTCCAAAAATGGCTCGATGTAATCATCTACTATCTTGGGTGCCAATACTCGGCCATCGCCGTGATCGGTTGTTTTCAATCCTTCGCAAAAATGAGAAATCTCATCTTTGCGCGCTTTCTCGGCATCAGCTTTTTGCTTTGCCTTCAGCTCTTCAGGGTACATACCAAAGTCTGCTTTGAACTGCTCACGCGCAGCCTTAGTTGCTTCTGCAGCCGCATCGATTTTGGCCTGTTTGAGCTGTTCTTCTGTGAATTTTACCACATTATCCTCCTGTTCGTTGTCGAATTGTTCGTTTTCCAGCAGCGTTTGGCCATCAACTAAATCATCTATCAGGCCCTGCTTTACGATCTCTAAATTTTCGTCACCGCTCGTGACGTCTGAAGTACGCTTCCAAAGTCGCTGTGTGAGCATATCTATGAAATCACGCAACTTTTCGCCAGCTTTACGCTTACCCCATGCATCACTCAATGGTATCAGTTTGCCATCAACTTCCCCAAAATTCAGCACCACATTGTCATCCCCTTCATGCCAGAAATTGCTCACTTCCAGCAATGGAAGCTTATGATACGGTGCGCTGCCACCCAGCAAAGCTAAGGCGGATATCTCAGCTTTTTTAGGGTAAACTTCAATGCTGCGATGCGGATACTCTCTGTCCTTTATTAATTCAAATACTGTTTCAGGAATTTTAATCAGGTCGGCATTGATTACATCGCCATCCAAAGTGAGATTATCGAAGTGACCTCTGCTGGGCTTTTCTTCACCATCCTTGGCATTGTGCCCCAGAATTACACTTGGGAAATAACCTCCCTCAGCATTCTTACGATGATTCTCAGCAGCTTTCTCAAACCATTTGGCATCATAATTAAAACCTCGATGCTTACCTAATCGGAAAATTGGAACTTTTTTGATTGTATAGGTTCCATCTTCATTCTTAATGTGGTCAAACACCTTGAACTGTGCCATTATCCCTCCTCTATTTTACAAAGCGCAATTTTGTGGTGTCCGGCACCGATGCGCTGAATGAATATTTCATTGATTTGTGCAGTAAGATAATCGTGCACCGGCAGTTGTAATCAAAGGGGGTGCGCAGTTTCTGCCAGATCGGATTGTCTGCTGCATAGGTAAAATGATGAAATGCTTTGTGGCTTTCGCGGGTACGGCTGTCCAGCACACATACTACCATCCTGGCCGGGAACTCTTCTGTATCCATACCGGAATAAAGCACTTCCTTGCCCTGGCTGTACATAGTCTGTATATTGGTACGAATTACGGTGTTCATGTGATACGGATTCAAACGACTCAACCCGGCATTATCAAATACCAGATCAATAGTCTTTACCACTTCAGGCCAGCCATTGTCACCCACTTTAGCAATTGCAGCCTTCACGCTTTCCAATATGGCAACACTTTCTACGCCAGCAATGGTAAAAGCTCGGCGCTTGAACTCCTGCTCCAATAAGTCAAACTCATCCCGTGTGATCACATTCTTCTTTAGAAATTCTGCCAGTACCTGATCAAAGGGCTTATATACATCTACTTTCTTTTCGTCAGCAAATTTTGCTATGGAAAGGGCCAGTTCGATCTGCCTGGATGCATGTGAACGCCCCTGCAAATAAGATATAGCCAAGAACTGCTGTATCACTTCAGGAAGCGCATCATCTATATAGTTTTTAAGCGCTTCAGCATCAAATTTCTTCTGCTTGCTAAGTAGCTCACGCACACCATCCATTATCTGAGCCCATTGCTCGCGATACCATGCCTCGGTACGATCGACTTCTTTTACGAAATTTTCATTTTGTTCAATCAACGGCTGGATATCATCGTCGATAAACTGCTCAAGATCGTCATTATCATACATCTTTGACTTGGCCTTATTATCCAGTTGCTTTGATTTCTCCTGTTGCGGCTGTATGCCTGTCGGCTTCAGACATTCTTCATCAGCTTCCGGCACGTCTATCCCAATAGCCTCATAAAGACTACGTACCGGAATGCGCAATCCGGCATTGGCCAGATTTGCAATGTTCTGAGCAATAGTTATGAGCATGTTCACGTCGAAGGTTTTCCACTCGAAAGTAGGATAATAATCAGTGTCATAATTAAGGTCAACCAGCCAACGAATCAGCTGCCCGTTAATTGCACTACTGCTCATTATAATGTCAAACATGATGTATGCGTTTTTGGTTTCCTGGTGAACACTGCCAAGAGCATAGCTACCTTGGCCACGCTTGCCCTCTTCGTTTGTAAGGGTGTTGCCAAAACCAACTTTACTCATCTCTTTATTGCAGCGCTCAATGAAGCTATCAAACCCAACATTGCCGTCCCGCATTGCTTCGAGATATTTGATTTCGAAATTCTTTGGCTTCAAGATGCCTTCATCCTGTAACATTGCAGTGAGAACCTCTTCAGCTTTTTTGTATGCCTGAGATCCCGGTTCAAGGTTTTCCGGCACATCGACCACGCTCAACGGCTTACCATATCTCTCAGCATAAATGGCCCAGAACTTTGCTCCATTTTTCTTCAACCATGCCCAGAAGGCCGCTTTACTGCTTACCGATTCACCATAGGGGTTTTCATCGTCTTTGCCGCTTATGAAGTGAATAAACTTATTGAGATCCAACTCCTTCCTGACCGGATCTACCTGTATCAATTTATAATTCCCATAGTCATCAAACTCAAAACTGAAATTCTTTGCAGGTTTCAAGCGGATGTTCTTGAGTGCGATCTTACCTTTGTACTTACCCTTACGCAACAGCTCAAGATTCTTTTCACTGATGGAAAAGCCTTTGCCAACAGCATCAAACATAGCCCGAAGATCACTGTCAAAACTGGGGATACGTTTAAGACAGTACTCCACAAAGTCGCGGATTTCTGCATCCCGCGCTGTGATTACCTGCTTGCCATTGTGTGTTGTAGTGTGTGGACGTATGCGCCAACCTTTTGCCAATACGCTTTGTGCCCGGGTATCCAGAACAGAGCTCAAGTGCGTGTCGCCTTCGATCCCCTCAATGTATTCCATACCCTTGCGGGAAATAAGCGGATCCGGATTTTCAGTCTGACTCAATCCTTTGCGGAAACGGGTCTCAAAATTTGCAACCGCAGTATTTTGGAGCATCTCCAGCTTAGTTGTCATGTTTGATAATCTCCACACGCTTCAGCCAACCCATCATCATTATTTCCTGTTCTTCGCCCTTTTCTGCTCGGCAGATGGAATAATAATAATAGCCCTGTAGTATATTCATCATTTTAAAGAGTTGCGATTTATACCCTTTATTGATGCAGATATTCGCAGCATGGCAAGTATTTGGACCAATTGCGCCATCTTCGGCTATATCCAGCCAACGTTTCTCACAATTGTTCAGCACGTTCAAGCTGCGCTGCAAAAAGAGGGCAGCGGGCCGTAATCCGCAATTTACTGCCGTATCATATAATTCAGAGGCAATATCAATATTCTTGATCTTATCACATTTCAGTTCATACCAAAAATTCATGCGGTAAAATTCTTTCACAAGACGCTGTAGCTTTTCATCACTTTTCAGAGTTTCATTAAGTAATCTCAGCTGATATTTATTTGCTGCATCATTGGTCTTGAATGGCTCTCGAATATCCAACATGCGTTTGGCTTGGTCAACCATTTTCCATCCTATCCAGTATGGATGAAACTTGCGGGAAATGCCGGCATAGGTTTCTTTCCCGGGATCAAGTGCATGATTAGCATATCCGGCTTCCTTTTGAGCTGTGCGCATATAAGCGATATCAAACATAATGCCTCCTATATCACCAGCATTGCGGCGCCGGAACCTATAATGGCGCCAAATACATCTGCCCGG
>CAYYPJ010000031.1:2226-16768 GCA_964473495.1 uncultured Spirochaetales bacterium | reverse complement strand
ATTATAGAGAAGTGGGATACCCATGAAGATAGAGATGTCCGATGCCTGCATATCTTTTATAATCTGTTTTATCGCAAAGGATTTCGCAAATACCAATTCCCCTCCATGCTTGATCTGCTCCAGGAAGACTGCTGTCATCGTATAGCTGTGATGAAGCGGAAGAAGCGCATAGAACACATCAGTCTCGTCTGCGGTCATGAATGCAGGATCACATGCCTGGTACACATCAGTGATAAAGTTCTTATGGGTCAGGATTACTCCCTTTTCATTTCCGGTAGTACCGGAAGTGAAGAGAACAGCTGCCGTATCATCTTCAGATCGTTCTTGTTTTGGATGAAGACTATCGGGCTTCATGTCTAGAATATAGGATTTGGTACCGGAATCTAATGATAGTACAAGCTGCCCTTGTGCTGTCGTATGCTGCTGAATAGATGCAATGTCCTTTTCCGTAGTGACGATACATTTGGAATCTGCAAGGGCTGAGAGTGAGAGCATCTTCTCTACAGGGAGTTGATAGTCTATTGGGACGATAACACCACCTGCAAAGAGTACTGCAAGATAGGTGATTGCCCATTCGGGACTATTCTTTCCGTAGAGGGTGACAGTTTCACCAGAAGTTATGCCCTGTTCGATAAAACAGGAAGCAACACGTATGATGTTTTGGTATACCTGGTCAAATGAATAGGTGACTCTGTCAGGATCAAAAATTGTGAAGCATGGGCGGTCAGGAAACTTTTTACGTGTGATCTCAAAGAGTTCAGGAATCGTCGGCCACTCCCCATGAAACAGAGATCCTCTGTATGGTGTCAAATCATTCCATGAATGTTTCATAGTGCCCCCCTGTGACTGCTTCATAGATTATACAAAAGGCAAGACTATCCCTATGTATGACAGACTAAAATAGCACCGAATCATCAATAATATCATCAATAGAAGGATATACTACTTGAGCGAGTTTAGAAAGGTGTTTTATATCATTTGATCCCGTCAACACCCCTATAATATATCCGGCATGACCCCTTTTAGCATATTTCATATCAACCAAGGCATCACCGACTACCACAACTGATTTCGGGTGGATAGAAAAGCGTTTGCAGAAAGCAATAAATGATTCAGGGTTTGGCTTCTTCTTAAAGTGATCATCGTACGTTGAGACCATGTCCACATAGGGAGCGATGTTCAAATGGTCAAGGCAGGTGGCTGTACTCTCTGCATTGTCGCTGGTTGCGATACCTATGGCATAGTGGTGATCTTTAAGTTTCTGAAACAGCGGAACAAGGTGTGTAGAACTGGTATATTTTTTCAGAGAATCCTTGATTAGCTCCTGTGAATCGTAATATCCATGTTTAAAACCATCAATCAGGCGTTTGTACGGTAGGTGGTTTCGCTTGCTGAATAGGAATAAATTAAACAGCATGAGCGGCCCATTGTGTTTGAAAACAAGGCCTTTTGGATTAATGGCATATTCTCCTATCCCTAACAGCTGAAGCAGCTCTTTTTTGAGTGAGATATCATCTTCACGACCAAACTGTTTAAGGACGAAACTGATGTTCTCTCTGAATACTGGAGCCCACACTGTGTAATAGTCAAAGAGGGTGCCGTCTTTATCGAATATGATACCGTCATACGCCATATCAGGATAATGTATCATAAATATCTGGTAAGTGCTATAATTCTTTCAGTATATCATCAGACGATAGATGTAGAACCGTAGGGTTTCTTTGCCGTACTGGCAAGACCTGTAGGTATCTATTGATATTAGCGAATAACTTCATCTGAATGAGGTGTGAGAAACACTGATTTTATAGAAAAGTCTTTATTTAATTGCAGTTTGCCGGTATCAATGTATGATGGAATACTAGCCAACATGGGAATAATACATGAAGAAAAGACACCAGCAAATCAATGATCGAGAGATAGCTACTTCAAAAAGTTTTGTATCATTTGTCATACATACCTATGGGATCCCTGTACGTATGATGTATAACCTGAGAGTCCGTAATACCCAGAAAGTCTTTAATCTGGAGCCTCCCTATATCCTGCTGTCGAATCATGTGAACACCTTTGATCCCATCCTCATCTCACTGATGCATAATAGACATATTCATTGGGTAGCGGCTGACACATTATTTAGAAACAAATATCTTCGCTTCCTGTTAAGACGTTTGATAGGTTCTATATCAAAGTCAAAGGCTAAGTCAGACTATTATACAATACAGCAGATTACCAAGAGTATAAGACACGGCGGTATTGTGGGATTATTTCCTGAAGGGCAGCGTACATGGGACGGCAGGAGCCTCCCTCCCATATATGCTACTGCTAAATTAGTTCGCATGTTGAAAGTCCCCATCGTGATCTGCACACTGGAGGGCGGGTATCACTCATTACCGAGATGGTCTTCAAAACGCAGGCGAGGCAAGTTGACCATAGCATATCAAGACCCGATTATGCCTGAAGAGTTTTCCGGTATGAGTATTCAGAATATTTATGAGATGCTCTCTGATCGTCTCTATTACGATGCATATGAAGCTCAAGCGAAAGACAAGGTGCTTTTCTCCAGTACCAAAAGAGCAGAATATGCTGAACATGTGCTGTATGTCTGCCCTGAATGCGGGGGGAGCGATACACTTAGATCATGTAAGAATGACCTTACCTGTACCGCCTGCGGCTATAGTGCTCATATGGATAAATATGGGTTCTTCCGCTATAAGGAAGGGGTGAAAGGATTCTCTACGGTTGCAGACTGGAACTCATGGCAGCTGATGGAGACAACACGCAGGATTAAGAATGGTGAATGGGGTTTGTCGGACTACTTTTTCCCTGGAGATAAAGCCAGACTCTTCTCTGGATACCGAGATAGGAGAATGCGAGTTTTAGGGAGCGTCAGGGTGAACATGATGCGGGAGGGTATTGAGGTTGTTCGAAATAGTGTGAAACAGATCTTTTACTATGATAAGATAGAATCGCTTGCTGTCGCTATGCAGCGAAACCTTGAGTTCTATTATGATGGAAGTATGTATAGGTTGCACTTTCCTGCCCCTCGGGCTTCTGCATATAAATATTTAGCTGTGTTTGAAGCGGTGCATGCGATAGATATCTAGAGAGATTGGTATCGGAGGTATATATGAATTATGAGTGGACAATCTTCATTCATCTCGGGATCTTATCTGCAGCAATGATCCTTGGATCATTTATTCGTTCAAAGGTCAGATTCTTCCAGAAATATTTGATTCCAAATGCTTTGACAGCTGGATTTATCCTCCTTATATTCTATAATTTCATAGCTCCGAAGTTTGCGCTTGGTACAAACATCCTAAGAGAATTGGTATATCATCTGTTGAATATCTCCTTTATTGCCATGACGCTTAGAAAATCGGTAAAAGCCACCGGTGCAATGAGGAGACGAATATTCCCTACCTCTATCGGGGTCTTGTCACAATATGCATTGCAGTGTCTCTTTGGTCTGTTGATCACATTCGTTCTCATAAAGACAACCCAGCCTGATCTCTTTCCTGCTATCGGTTTTAGTCTTCCTCTTGGTTTTGTCTTAGGACCGGGGCAGGCATATACGATTGGTTCGGCATGGGAGGCATTCGGCTTTGAGGGTGGAGGTTCTGTCGGATTGACCTTTGCAGCTATTGGATTCTTATGGGGATGTTTTGGTGGGATCTTTATGATCAACAGGGGACTAAAACGTCATTGGATCAGTGAAGAAACTATAAGAAAGATACGGAACAAGAATACCAGCAGTGGTATTCTCGGGAGAAAAACACGGAGACCTGTAGGTTCCTATCTGTCAACAGAGACAGAAGCTATCGATTCTATGACGTTCAATGTCTCTTTTGTCCTTGTCGTCTATTTTTTATCCTATGGGATATTGCAGCTAGTGACAATGCTCTTATCGTATATTGGACCATTGGGGACAGAGTTAGCGATGAACCTGTGGGGGATCAATTTTATCTTCTCCGCACTGACCGCAATGATGGTCAAGGGCATCATGCGAAAGTTACGGGTTCATTATATAATCGATAGTGGTACTATGACTCGGATATCCGGTATATCTGTCGATGTCATGGTAGCGGCCTCAATAGCAGCAATATCACTGGTAGTCGTCATCCATTACTGGCTGCCTATTTTCATATTGACCACAATCGCCGGATTGATGGCATACTTTACACTTCCATGGATCTGTTCGAGACTCTTTGTCGATCATCAATTCCATCGTGCATTGATCATATTCGGAGCCTCAACAGGGACCATGCCCACTGGTCTTGCATTGTTGAGAGTCATCGATCCTGAATTTGAAACCCCTGTAGCTTCAGATTACATGTATTCCTGTGGTTTGACCTTTATCTTTGCTATTCCGCTTCTTCTTGGTATAAATCTACCTGCATACAGTGTCACAAAGAATAATTCCGGATTATTCTGGATCGCAGTACTAGTCAGCCTTGGATATCTCTGTTTTGTGATCATTGCATTCTTCGTCATCTCGAAGAAGCGGGGTATTGTACAGATGGGAAAACAATGGTATAGAGAAGGAGAATCTCTCTCTAAGTAGGTGTATCACATAATGGCTGAAGATATGATTGAACAGTTACTCGTTGAGACAAAAGAGTTCTCAAAGGAAGTTTCATCCTTAGAGTTCTCTCGTGATGATATTACAATCTATAATCCTCTTGAGTATGCATGGAGATCTCATGAAGCCTATCTTCGCATGTATGGAGTAGGAAATAAACGTGTGATATTCCTCGGGATGAATCCCGGTCCATGGGGTATGGCACAGACTGGAGTACCCTTTGGTGAAGTGAATGCTGTTAGGGATTGGCTTATGATAGAAGAACTTGTCTCATCTCCTAAAGTAGAGAATCCAAAACGCCCGATACTTGGTTTTGATACACCAAGAAGTGAAGTCAGCGGAAGAAGGTTTTGGGGACTTATGCAGGAGCGTTATAGGACTGCAGCGCGGTTCTTCACAGAACATTTTGTACTGAATTACTGTCCATTGGTCTTTATGGAGCCAAGCGGGAAGAACCTAACGCCAGACAAACTACCCAAACACGATAGAGAACCTCTTGAAGCACTATGTGGCACCTATGCTATGAAGGTCTTGAGTATAATGAATCCTGAGATACTTGTCGGTGTGGGGAAGTATGCTCAAAAGAAGTGTACAACTCTTGTGAAGCATATGGAGTCTCCCCATAGGGTATCGCCCCCTATCGTGGCGTGGGTATTGCATCCATCCCCTGCAAGTCCTCTTGCAAATCGCGGTTGGGCAGAAGCTGCTACAAAACAGATGGTTGATCAAGATGTGTGGGAAACGTAGATTTTTTCTTCTCAAGATCTAAGAGATATGTTTTTACTGCTGTTCCTAACCGGTATTGACCTATGGATCCGTCGGATCTGATGACTCGGTGGCATGGATATATGATGAGAAGATCATTTCTCGCGACAGCATTGGCTACAGCCCGTATTGCACGGGGTGATCCTGCAAGTCTGGCAAGTTCGGCATAGCTTATCGTGGTACCATATTGGACCTTAGTAAGAGTCTCCCAAATCCGCTTTTGAAATGAGGTACCTTGTGCCTGTAGCGGTATATCGTAGAAATACTGCCTGACTCCTGCAAAATACTCATCAAGATATCTGCACATCATAAAGAGAAGAGGAGAGTTGAAACGATCAATTAGCTGATATTCCCTTTCAGGAGGGATCGGTGAACACCAACATACAGTTGATAAGTTCTCTGTCCCTATATAGAGAAGTCCGATAGGTGAGTGATAGGCAGCAAGGTATATATACTTTCCCGGGTCATTGATCATTTGATAATGATAGGATATAAGTCTTGGAATGACTACCGCATTACCCAGGATTCTTCATTTTTCCTGCATTTGGTGTAACTGGGTCTTGTAGGGTATGTTAAGATTGTAGCTGTTATTCATAACGAGGGTTCTAACAGACCTGGATAGCCGATACTAACCAATAAACGGATTGCTGTGTATGTCCTGATGAATGATGGTATCGATATATACAGTACGCGTATATGATACTATATATGATTAATATGGGGGAGTGAGTATGAGAAAATATTTTGTTTTTTGGGGGATTGTTACCTCCTTATTGATTATCCTTTTAGCTGGTTGTTCGACGACTGTAGCGTTTGATGTCTTAAGGCCTGCTGAAGTGAATATGGCTGATTATAGAAAATTAGCTGTATTTGATTATGAACCATATAAGCTGTCAGATGAAAACTTTGCCGGTAAATTAATATTCAATTACGTGTTTGGAAGCCATAAGATAGCAACATCTGGTTATCGGATCTTTCTTGATGATGAGATTGCTGACTATCTGACAAAATGTACCATACGTGCACTGAATGATACAGACTATTTCACTATTATACCACAAGAGCAAATCCGGCCTTCCCGGGCTGCAAGTACCTCTTCATCAGCCACAGACAGAATGTTATATGAGAACTTCGGGATAGATGCTGCAATCGTAGGTTCAGTAGAGGATATGGATTATTTTGAACAGATAGAAGAGCGTGAGATTACTGTTCCTGACGGCAGTACACAAACAGAGACATTCTTTGTTCAAGGAGTAGAACTTGGGATTAGTTACACCGTCATAGATTTGAAACGAGGGACTATTATCACAACAGATTATCTTTCAGGTCGTGATAGTCAGAGCACGCTGATAAAGGATCCTGATTCATTCTCTGCTCCTCTTTTGGGACCTCTCTATAGAGGAATTGCCCGAGGGTTTGAATCGAAGATCAGTAAACGTCTAGCACCGTATCATGTCAGAGAATATCGCACGATAAAGAAAGATAAGACAAAAGATCCTCGATCAGATAGTGCTAAAAAGTTCATTAAAGATAACCTCTATAAGAAAGCTCTGAATCTCTATCTTGAGATGTGGTGTGATTCAGAGAATTTTTCAGCAGGTTTTAATGCCGCGATCGTCTATGAAGTTCTGGGACAGTTCGATTCGGCGATCTCTATGATGAAGGATGTGTATGATTCTACAGGTTCTCCTGATGCATATAAGGAGTATCAGCGACTGATAGACGTGAAGAAAGAGTATCAAAGAGCTGCCGCACAGTATTGATAGAAAGCTGTAAACAGAAAAGTGTCCCTTTGAAAAACATGATAAGAGATGAGTACTGATGTTTGATCATTCACTCATCTCTTATTTTATTATTTGAGGGAATGCTGACTATCCTTAGATATATTCATGTAAACATAAATATGTAAGACTAATTTTAAATATAATAATAACCTGTATTCAAGTTTGAGATTTCTCAATCTATTGACCAAAACAGAGATAATTGCATAATATGCAGTGATTATAAGTAAATATGCATAATTATTGTATAAATATACATATAGATCAAGGGGAATATATGCAGCAAAACAAAATGGGCAAACCCGTTGCGGAAAACCGCAATGCTTCTGGGGCGCTTGGTTCATATGGATTATATGAACCGACATTTGAGCATGACAGTTGCGGTGTTGGATTTTTAGCACACTTGGACGGTGAACCGCGACATGCAATAGTAACAGAAGGGATTCAGGTTCTGAAGAATTTACAGCACAGAGGAGCTGTGGGAGGAGATTCTCTTACCGGTGATGGTGCGGGGATTATGGTACAGATACCTGATATGTTTCTGAAACGGAATATATCGGGGTTCACCTTACCGGAAGCAGGGATCTATGCTGTTGGCATGCTGTTTCTTCCGAGTGATGAACATGCTGCAGCAGTATGTAGGAATATTGTTGAGGAAGTAACTGCGAATAATGGTTTTCAAGTTCTTGGTTGGCGGGTGGTTCCCACTGACGATACTTCACTTGGACATCTTGCATTGAGTACTCAGCCGAAAATAGAACAGGTTTTCCTGACTATGGTAGATTATCATAAGGAATCTTTTCAGCGAAAACTCTTTGTGCTGCGGAGATATATCGATAAAGCGATGAGTCATATAACTGATCTGGACATCAGTCAATTCTATATCTGTACACTATCTCATACGGTTGTGGTCTACAAAGGTCTCTTGACCGGGAATCAGGTAACGGAGTATTATCCGGACCTTTCGGATGAGTACTTCACTAGTCCATTCGCAATAGTCCATTCACGGTTCAGTACTAATACATTACCTGAATGGCGGTTGGCACAGCCATTTCGTTATCTTGCCCATAATGGTGAGATTAATACGATTCGAGGGAATATCAATCGACAGAAGTCCAGAGAAGGGTTTATGTCCTCAAATGTTATCGGGGAGGATATAAAGACAATCACACCAATCATTGATGAGACCGGTAGTGATTCAGCGATCTTTGACAATGTCCTTGAGTTGTTTGTGATGGCTGGGAGAAGTATCCCCCATGTTATGATGATGATGATCCCCGAAGCATACTCCTCTGAGATACAGATGAGTGCTGATAAACGTGCATTCTATGAGTATCATACGACAATCATGGAACCTTGGGATGGGCCTGCCGCAGTCGTTTTTACTGATGGCCGCTATATAGGAGCGACTCTTGATAGAAACGGATTACGACCTGCTCGCTATACGGTGACACGAGATGGTTTGGTTATCCTCGCTTCGGAGACCGGAGTCGTGGATCTTCCTGCCGAGAGCATTCGCAGTAAGGGGCGTCTTCAACCCGGGAAGATGTTTCTTGTCGATCTGAAACAGCACTGTATAGTTCCTGACAACGTCATAAAGTCACGACTTTCCCGAGAATTTCCTTATCGTAGATGGGTAAAGGATCGCAAGATCGAACTTCGAGGATTGTTCATGCCCTCCGGTGTCCCCAAGATGGATAGAAAGGAGTTACTGCAGAAGCAGATAGCCTTTGGCTATACAGATGAGGACCTGAAAACCATCATGACTCCGATGGCAAAACAGGGACAGGAAGCTATAGGTTCTATGGGAAATGACATAGGGCTTGCCGTTCTGTCTGATCGTACGAACCTGCTGTTCGGTTATTTCAAGCAGATGTTCGCACAGGTGACAAATCCTCCAATAGATCCGCTGCGTGAACAGCTGGTGATGTCGCTTGAAAGTTACATTGAGAATGAGAGCAATCCTTTAGATGTTGATCAGACTCAGTATAGAAGTCTGAAGTTGAGTCATCCTATACTCAGCTCTCGTGATATGATGCGATTACGTAATAATAATCAGGACGACTTGAGGACTGCTGATCTTGATATAACTTTTGTTCCTGATGATACCGGTGAGAATCTGAAACATGCACTTGATACATTGTTTGCACAGGCAGAGGAACTGGCAAAGAATGGTGTATCACTGCTGATTCTCACTGATAAACGGGTCAGTGGCGAGCGCGCACCAATTCCTTCTCTGTTGGCTGTTTCCGGTCTTCATCAACATATGATAAAGAAAGGATTACGAGGGCGGATTGGTATCATCATAGAGACTGGTGAAGCACGGGAAGTGTTTCATTTTGCACTCTATCTTGCCTTTGGGTGTGATGCATCCTGCCCCTATATTGCTTTCTCTACCGTAAGGGATCTGGCAGATTCCGGGAAACTTGGTAGTCTCACTCCGGAACTGGCTGCCGACAATTATGTGAATGCAATTAAGAAGGGGTTGTTAAAGACCTTTAGCAGAATGGGTATATCAACGCTTCATAGTTTTTTCAATACACAGATCTTTGAAGCTGTCGGGTTGAACACAGATCTGATTGATGTCTATTTCACCGGTACAGTCTCAAGGATCGGAGGGATTGGCCTGAAAGAGATCAGTCAGGAAGTCGTCAAGCGCCTACAGATTGCCTATCCGAATAGAGGTAGAGTCCCTAAGCTGCGTGAACCCGGCGGTTTTTACCGATATCGTCGAAACAGTGAGAAGCACTATTGGTCTCCGGAGGCAATCTACAAACTTCAGCATGCCACTAAGACTCAAGACTACTCGGTGTATAAGGAGTTTTCGTCCCTCATGGACTCAGCCTATGAGCAGAATGGTGAGATACGAGGGCTGATAAAGTTCAAGGAGGCCACTCCCGTTCCTATCGATGAAGTCGAACCAGTAGAATCAATCATGAAACGATTTGTATCAGCTGCTATGTCTATCGGTTCAATCAGTCGTGAGGCTCATGAGACTGTGGCTATTGCAATGAACAGAATTGGTGCAAAAAGTAACAGTGGGGAGGGCGGTGAGGATCCCCTGCGAATTAAACCACTGGCAAATGGTGATTCTAAGCGCTCCCGAATTAAACAGATCGCCTCTGGGCGTTTTGGTGTCACAACTGAGTATCTCATGAGTGCAGATGAGTTCCAGATCAAGATGGCTCAGGGAGCAAAACCAGGTGAAGGCGGGCAGCTGCCTGGAGCTAAAGTTTCAGAATATATTGCAAAGATCAGACATACGACACACGGGGTAACCTTGATCTCACCGCCTCCGCACCATGATATTTATTCGATCGAGGATCTTGCCCAGTTGATAAAGGACTTGAAGACGGTCAATCCGAAAGCAGAGGTTTCAGTGAAGTTGGTCTCAGAAGCGGGTGTTGGTACCATTGCATCAGGAGTAGCAAAGGCAAAGGCTGACCGAGTCCTTGTCTCAGGACAGAATGGGGGAACAGGAGCCTCTCCTTTGACCGCTATACGACATGCAGGACTTCCCTGGGAATTAGGATTGGCCGAGACTCAGCAGTCGCTGGTCCTAAACAACTTGCGAGATCAGATTATAGTTCAAGTTGATGGACAATTGAAAACCGGAAGAGATCTGGCGATAGCAACATTACTTGGAGCAGAGGAATATGGATTTGGAACTTCATTATTGATCACACTCGGATGTGTGATGATGAGGAAGTGTCATCTAAATACCTGCCCAGTAGGTGTGGCTACTCAGAACCCTGAACTTCGTAAACGATTCATGGGAAAGGCTGACTATGTAGAAGCCTTCTTGAGATTTGTTGCTCAGGAGTTTAGAGAAAATATGGCAATGCTAGGATTCCGAACCGTGGATGAGATGGTCGGTAGAGTCGATATACTGAACTTTCAGCCGGCGATCCACAAATGGAAGGCAAACAATGTGAGTTTGGAGAAGATATTACAGTCTGAACACCTGAAACGTAATCCGAAACTGCATTTTGAAGGAAAACACACTAAGGCGGTCATAACTGATCTTGATACAGCTATAGACAAGAAATTAAAGAAGTTTTGGAAGGATCCGACTCCGTTGACGTTGGAATTCCCGATTAGGAATATTAACCGCACGATAGGAGCATCTTTCAGCGGCAAGATTGTTCAGCAGTTTGGGGCAGAAGGACTACCCGACAACACGTTGAATATAGATTTCACAGGTACGGCCGGACAAAGTTTTGGAGCTTTTCTAGCCCCTGGTGTATCACTTTCGCTGCACGGTGATGTGAATGATTATATGGGTAAAGGAATGAGTGGAGGACGTATTGTTCTTGTCCCGGAGGAGAAAACCCTCTATAAGCCTGAAAGAAACATTATTTGTGGAAACGTTGTACTCTATGGAGCTACTGGAGGAGAGATATTCATCAACGGCAAGGCAGGAGAACGGTTCGCTGTGCGAAACAGCGGGGCAACTGCAGTAGTTGAAGGTATTGGTGACCATGGGTGTGAGTATATGACAGGAGGTACTGTTGTAATAATCGGATCAACCGGGAAAAACTTTGCAGCCGGTATGAGTGGGGGGATCGCCTATGCATATGATCCCTCAGAACTTTTTGATACCCGATGCAACCTTGATATGGTTGAACTGGAGGGGGTATGGAGTCCTGAGGACAAACGTATCCTTAGAGAGCTGATTCAGAAACATTATGATCTTACCGAAAGCAGAGTCGCCAAGACAATTATTGATAACTGGGAAGCACAACTTCCACTGTTTGTCAAGGTTATACCAATTGATTATAGGAAGGTGTTGGAACGAATGAAAATGAACGAGGATAGGGATGATGAGACTCTAGCAGCGACTGAGGAGGTCTATGATGGCTAAACATGATGGTTTTATGCATATAAAACGACAGACCCCTCCCTATAGAGATGTTGATGAACGAATACACGATTTTTATCCTGTGCAGGGATCTTTGAGTGATGAAGAGATTATGAAGCAGGCAAACAGGTGTATGGATTGCGGTGTGCCATTCTGTCATATGTACGGCTGCCCTTTAAATAATCGTATTCCAGACTATTCGGATGCTCTTTATCATAACGATTGGAAAGGAGCATTGGATCTCCTGCATTCAACGAACAACTTCCCCGAGATTACCGGGCGTATCTGCCCTGCTCTCTGTGAAGCTGCCTGTACCCTTGCAATCAACGATGAACCGATAACGTGCCAACATATTGAATTGAAGATAGCGGAAAAGGGTTGGGAGATGGGATGGATCACTCCTGAACCTGCATTGGAAAGTACCGGTAAGAAAGTAGTTGTAGTAGGTTCAGGACCTACTGGTTTAGCAGCAGCTCAGCAATTGGTCCGTAAAGGACACGAGGTGGTTGTATTAGAGAAATCTGATCGTATCGGCGGATTGCTGATATATGGGATTCCTAACTTCAAGCTGGAAAAAGCTGTTATTGAACGTCGGATTGAGCAACTTGAAGCAGAGGGTGTCAAATTTGAGACAGAAGTTGAAGTCGGTAGAGATCTCTCGGCCCGATATCTACGAAAGAACTATGATGCGGTATTGATTGCATCAGGTACTCCGTTACCAAGAGATCTTCCTATAGCGGGAAGAGAGTTGAAAGGGATCTACTTTGCTTTGGATTTCCTCAAACAACAGACAAAGCTGGTTCTTGGTGACACGATACCAGAAGATAGATACATTGATCCCAAGGGGAAACATGTTATTGTCATTGGTGGAGGTGATACCGGATCCGATTGTGTGGGGTCAGTTATTCGAAGAGGATGTAAATCTGTTACTCAAATAGAATTGCTTCCAAAACCGTCAGAAAATCGTGTCATCTCCAATCCCTGGCCTGAATGGCCTGTCATCCTGAGGACCTCAAGTTCTCATGATGAAGGAGCTGACCGGTTCTGGAGCATAGGATCGAAAGAGGTCTATGGGAAAGATGGGCATGTGGTCAAATTGGGATGTGCTCATCTTAAATGGAAGGGTCGATCCTTCACTGAAGTGAAAGGATCTGACTTCCTGCTTGATGCAGATATTATCCTGCTAAGTATGGGGTTTGTTCCTTTTAAGGATTCTCCTCTCGTTAAGGGATTTGGACTAGAGACTGATCAGCGAGGTAGTATTGCGATAGATACTAATTTTATGACATCGCAGAAGGGGGTCTTTGCAGCCGGAGATGCCGTCTCTGGTGCTTCACTTGTTGTTCGTGCTATTGCCCGGGGTAGAGAGAGCGCAGAAGCAATTGATGCCTATTTGCAATAGCCTGAATTAGCTATATATGTTCAAGTCGTACGAAAGAAGATAAGATGAAAGTATTAACCGGGGGTGGGAGAAGAAGAATCTTTTCCCACCCCGGTATCCTCTAAGGCAAAGACCAAATAATCTTTCACTGAACAGTGTCGATATACTGCCTGTCCTTCTTGCAGGTATAGTACAAGTACTATGATGAATATCGCTTGATTCATATCAATATGATATACGATACGAACCTTCCTGAAATAAAGCGGTATGACCATAAGCTAACCCAAACTTCGTTAATTTAAAAGTTAAGCACATACGACACGATGATAATAAGTATTATTTATGGTCACTACAGTATGAGCTAAGACTGGGAACTCTGCTCAGAGTTCCTTTTGATCCAAATATATTGTCGATTTTCCCGTGTGCGGCTTCCAATTTGGTACAGGTTCGTATGACTCTCAGTCCGAAGTCGTCACCTGCTGTTTTCTCACGAAAAGATACGGTGATTCTGGTATGCGTACTCAATACATTTTGCTGCCCATGTTCTGTGATCATGATGCATGCTGAATTTGTATTCAATGATATGAAGTAGGTGATACGTAAGAACTGCTATACACATATGGAGAGCGACTCTCTCTCCTTTCTGACGGAATTAGGGTTTAACCAAAGGTTCGGCTTCAGGTGAAGATGCCAATGAGTCATGCTGTTTTTTGTTTTCGTGTTATTATGATCAATAAAGCACATGAGAATATAAGAACTCCGTAACAGACAGGGATCACTATAAGAGCTGTATGGAGTCCGTACAGGTCTCCTATATATCCCATAATCCAAGTAGCAAATCCGATCCCGGGGATTCCTGCACAGGAGAGAAGGATGAACAACAGGGTCGGGTCTCCTTTTACAAAAGTGGTAGAGACTGATTGTATGCTTGGCCAGTAGGGAGCTACCGCCAAACCTGATAAAAACAACATCAGATAGAAAAAAAAGATTGATGGTGTCAGATAAATCCCAAAGCTGACGATCAGACCGAATAGGGAAAATCCCAGGAGTAACCAGCGATCAGCATGATGCCCCCTGGTGAATTTACCGGTTGCGATCCTCCCGATAGCCATGGCCAAAGCGAAAAGACCTACGCCAATACCCGCAGCATCAGCAAGGGTCCCGAAGTGGACTTGAAT
>CAYYPJ010000031.1:0-2216 GCA_964473495.1 uncultured Spirochaetales bacterium | reverse complement strand
GTGAATGCCGCCTCTGCAGCTCCGCCGAAGAAGATAGCGACGGCCAGTAACCAGAATACTGGTTGCTGGATACAACTGATCCATTGACGCCAATGGACCAATCTTCCGGACTCGTGGATACTGGGGTCATCAGGGAAGAAGAGTACTGATGAAACGATAGTTATGATTCCGGTACCAATAAACAATGTACGCCAGGAGATGTCAGATGAAAGTAGGAATCCTGTGATGAGTACGGTTACCACAACACCTATGGAATAAAATGCATTCACATAGTTCAGATATTTATTTGATTCATTCGGGTGGGCATCATAGACAAGGGGGTTGGTCAATGCCTCAATTAAACCATTTCCTATCCCCATAATAACCATGAAGATCAGGACCATATGATATGTAGGAGATAGGCCTGCACCAATAAGAGCTGTCCCTTCAATACACAGGCCAAGTCCGACAGCCAGATGTTTAGTGATCAAAGAGGCAATAAAACCACTTGCTAACAGGGACGCTAGAATAAGGAAACTCTTGATTCCTCCTAAAGCGCCACCTCCAGAATAGGTGAACCCAAAATCTTGTGCCATACTGATCAGACAAATTGGAGTAATTACCATGCTTGCCGCATACATAAAAAGGGCAGTACTTGATGCTACGTCTATTCTCTTGATGTTCATGTGTGAAGTATAAGATTAATGAATAGTATCTTCAATAGAAACATGATATAGTCATTTTTATGAGACAGAAACGAGTAATATGTGTTTTTACCGGTAATGGGAAGGGAAAGACATCAGCCGGATTAGGTATGGTCTTTCGGGCAACTGGCCATGGACAACGATGTGGTGTGATTCAATTCATTAAGAGTAATCCAGCCAAATTGGGGGAGTACAAGATGGCGAAGACTCTTGGAATCCCATGGGAGAACTTCGGTCATGGGTTCACCTGGAAACAGAAACATCTTGATGAGTCGATCGCCGATGCAAAAGCCGGATGGGAACGAATAAAGGAGTTGATTGATTCTGGTAAATATGACCTGTTACTTCTCGATGAGATATCGTATGTTATTTCATATGGCTGGCTGGATGCTGAAGAAATTGTGACTTGGTTTAAAAAGCATCATGAGATACTTCCGACCCTCGTTCTCACAGGAAGAGCTATGCCGAAGGCCATTATAGATTATGCCGATATGGTCTCAGATATCCAAGAGATAAAACACCATTTCTCGACTCAGGGTATCCCTGCGCAAAAAGGTATCGAGTTTTAGATTGTTTCTATCATATTTGAGTGACAGGGATCTCTTTTTTAGCTTTGTTACCATAGAAAAGTATGATCGATGAGGCTATGATACACATACCCATGATGCTTAAGAGATTTGGGTTGTCATTTGGGATGATGACCCAGCTGAGTATCGCTCCGGTCACAGGAATAACAAACTTGAAAATATTCAACTCAGATATTTTGACAGTAGGTTTCTGCAGTAGTGTGAACCAGATGGAAAAGGCAAATCCCGAGACGGCACTTAGCCACAAGAGTGTACCATAGAAGATTGGTGGGAAGGACAATGTGGGGACTCCTTCGACCACCAATGATGTGATAAGTAACATACAGCCGCCAATGAATATCTGTGATGCATTCAATAACAGAGGATTGCTTGGATGTTTCTTTACAATGACCTGGCTGAAAGCATTTGCAGAACTGGAGGTGAGCAGCAGCAGTATCCCTATCAGTTCAGTATGCCATGCCGTCATAGATGCGTTTCTACCGATACTGATAAGAACAACTCCGGTTATTGCGATAATAAAACCCAGAATCTTCCGTGGAGTTAATTTATCATCAGCGATGGTGAAATGAGCTGTGACTGAAGTAATAAGAGGACTTGTCCCCGTGATAATTGCAGCAATGCCTGCAGGAAGAAGGTTTATCCCATTAAAGAAGAGTCCATACATTATGCCGGTCTGCAGAGATCCTACAGCAACAGCAAGTTTCCAATGTTCTCGTAGATATGGGATAAGGCCGCGAATATTTCTTGATAGAATAAGTACTAAGATGCCTGCAAGAATAAATCTGATCCCGGCGAAGAAGAGAGGTGTAGTATATTGCAGACCTACTTTGACACCAACAAATGCAGTGGACCAAAGGAGACATGCGCTAAGAGCTTTTAAATAGTCTTTCCACATAATGGGGCGGAGTATATACTAATGTACAAACAGATACAAGCTTGACGATAC
>CAYYPJ010000030.1:0-17205 GCA_964473495.1 uncultured Spirochaetales bacterium | reverse complement strand
TCTCCATGCAGAAATCATTCTCATCAAGAGTTTCCGCAAGATGCGTATGGAGACACACCCCATAGGCTCGTGCAAGTTCAGCTGACTCTTTCATCAAATCCTTAGTCACGCTGAATGGACTACAGGGAGCGAGTACGATCTTTCTCATAGCAAGGGGAGAGGGGTCATGATATTTCTCAATGACTCGAAGACTATCTTTCATGATGGTATCTTCTGACTGTACCACTGAATCAGGAGGCAGCCCTCCATCTTTCCTGCTTCTCGACATTGATCCTCTTGTAGGACTGAATCTCATACCCAGTGTATCAGCCGCTTCAAACTGAACCCCCATCATATCCGCGGTAAAGCTGTCAGGATAGAGATAATTATGGTCGGTTGATGTGGTACATCCTGTTTTCAGGAGTTCTCCCATCGCAAGAAGCGAGGAATAATATACTCCCTCTTCATCAATATTCTTCCAAATATCATAGAGGTAAACTAACCAGTCAAACAATTTCGCATCCTGCACTGCGGGGATGTTACGTGTAAGCGTTTGAAAGAAATGGTGATGAGTATTCACAAATCCCGGGACCACTACATGCATGGAACAATCAATTACGCGGGTACCTGCCGGCGCATCAATCTCTGGAGCGTACTGTTTCACAATACCGTCATCCATAAGCATATCGTAATCTCTCAAGGGTTCTTTCTCAGTCGAGATCAACAAATAATAGATATTCTTCAATAGAAGAGCACTCATGCTACATCTCCTTCAGCAGCTTCTGCAGATACTGATCCAGCAGATTCAAAGACACCTGTTTACGGTATACAGCCGTAGAACGCTGATCATCTATAGGTTGGATCATCGCATCATAATCAGCTCTAAGATCACTCAATCGTTGTGTAAGATCAGATGCATTCATCCCAATAACCGTTCGCTCTGTTTCGTATGACCTGACTACAGTTGGCCCTACCGCCCCAAAAGCCACACGTATATCATCGATTCTTCCAAGTTTCGTCTTTGCTGCTGCACAAAAAGATATCTTTGATAGAGCATTCGCTTTTCTTGTACCGATCTTTCTATACGTTGTTATATTATATGACAGATCAGGTATGATGATATCTGTCAAGAGTTCATCTTCTTTGAGATCAGTTCTTCCCGGTCCAGTGATAAATTCCATGATCGACAGTGTACGGGATCCTCGTAATGAAGTGAGTACCACCTCTGCATCAAGCGCATACAGCACGCAAACAGCATCACCTGCTGGTGATGCATTACATACGTTCCCCCCTAGTGTACCCAGATTCCTCACGGCCGGTGAAGCCATCTGATTTACTGCAGATCTGAGAATCTCAGGTACATCATTCGAGCATTCTGTTTCAGTGAGAGTCACACCTGCACCGATATGAATACCGTCCTGCTTGACCTGCAGCAGGCGTAACTCGGGTAGATGATTGATGAACATGACCGGCCAGGGAAAGCTGGGCAGTGTCCCCGGCCAACTCCTATACTTGACCATAAGATCGGTACCTCCGGCAAGAGGGACTGCATGGTGGTCACTCCTGATCTGTAATGCATCTTGTAGGTCTCGTGCTCTGAACGTATCTACCATATGCCATCTCCTCGTTCTGCCGCCAACTGTACACCTTTTATTATCATATCATATCCAGTGCAGCGACAAAGATTACCTGATAATCCTACTTTTATCTCTTCAAGTGTTGGATGTGGATTCTTTCGTAACAGTGCCAGACTTGCCATGACCATACCCGGCGTACAGAAACCACATTGTACTGCACCACTTTCAGCGAAAGCTTCAATGATGCATTTCCCTTCATCGCGATTCCGAACACTCTCCAAAGTTTCTATTTCACAACCTTCTACTGTGCCGATTGGGATCATACAGGAATTCACCAGAACCCCGTCTTTCAATACAGCGCAGGCGCCGCATTCACCCTCGCCGCAGCCTTCTTTAGCCGCTGAGAGCCCCAAATCCTCACGTAATACATCTAACAACCTTTTTGTCGGATGCGAAGCTATTGATATCGTTTTATTATTCAATGAAAACGTAATCTTACTCACGAGTTCTTTACCTCCATGATATATTCCGGAGTCACAGGGATCTTATGAATATCTTTCCCGATTGCTCGTTGAACGGCATCCGCAAATGCGGCGGATGCACCATTAAAAACGAGTTCTCCCGCACCTTTTCCGCCAAATGGGCCATTCTCGTACGGATTCTCCACTAATTGACTGCTCATCATAGGAAAATCCATAGATGTAGGAATAGCATAATCCGCAAGGGTGTTCTGATAATATTTCCCATCCTTGTATTCAAGTTTTTCCAGACTTCCATATCCTAATGATTGGATTACCCCGCCATTGACTTGTCCATGGATGATCATCTCATCGATTGCCACTCCAATATCATGTACGGCCCAGATTCCTTTTGTTTCCACTTCTGCAGTTACAGGATCCACCTCAACATCCACGATACATATCCCCCATCCGTATGTCGGATATGCATCACCCTGCAGAGTCTCTTGGTTCCAAACACATCCCTCAGGAGGTATGTATGTAACTTCCACTTCCACCTCAGGAGATTCATTCCATCGTTCTTTCAGTTTTTCTGCCGCCCGCTCTACCAGTCTTCCCACGATCATGAGTGATCTTGATGCTACAGTCGGCCCGGAGTCGGGTACTATGGATGTATCAGGATTATCACAAGATATATCTTCAATTGGGATATTCAGTACTGAAGCTGCTATTTTCGGAAAGGTGGTTTGCAGCCCCTGTCCCATCTCAACGTTTGAGAGAAGAATATAGACATGATCATTCCGATCCTTTTTCATTTTCAGATGTGCTTTTATGATGTCTTTTTCACCATTTCCGGTAAATCCTGCACCATGATTATAGAAAGCGACTCCTATTCCTCTTCCTGAACCTACAGTATAAGACTTCAGTTTTGCATAAAGATCTGAAGCTCCTGCAACTTTATCTAACATCTCAGGGAGTTTCACCACATCATGCATGATACCATTCGTGATCGTTGTATCGCCTTTCCTGATGAAATACCGTTGCTTATAGGTAACAGGATCTACTCCGAGATAGTTTGCAATATGGGACATATGCATCTCTGCTAAAAAGATCCCCTGCGGAGCACCGAAACCTCTGAAAGCATCCGACGGCAGTGCGTTCGTTGCTACGGACCGACCTCGTACATGGACATTTGGAATATCATATACACTGTTGATTGAGAACATCGCACGCTGCAGCACAATGTTCGAGCAGCTCATATAGGCTCCGGCATTGATGGTGATATCTACATCCATGGCAACAATGTTCCCATCCTTGTCAAGGCCTGTCTTGAATTTACCTCTGCTGGGGTGTCTCTTGGCTGAAAAGCTCATATCCTCTTTCCTATCGAATATGATCTGTATCGGCTTTTTTATCACACTGACTGCCACAACTAATGGAGCTGCTATTATGTCAGGAAAATGTTCTTTACCACCAAAGGCTCCGCCGGTATTAGATTGTTTAACCACGATCTGGTCTTCATCAAGATTCAGTACATGTGATACAGCCTTTCGCAGATAGAATGGGCACTGGCACGATGCGACTAGTACATAGGTGCCATGATCATAATAGCCGACCATACCTTGCGTTTCCATATATACATGTTCTTGATAACCTGTTGTTATTTCGTCTGTTATAATAGTCTCAGCATGCTGAAGACCTTTAGTCACATCACCTTTTCTCAAATGGTAATCAGCGTAGAGATTGTTATCACCATTGATCAGACCGCTCTTTAGGGCTAACCCCTCATCTATGGTAAAAGATGCTTCAAGAACTTCATACTCTATAGATATCTTACGTTCTATCTCTAAGACCTTCTCTTTATCGGGACCTACAACAACACCAACTGTCTCACCATAGAACTTGACTTCTTCATCCACAAAGACCGGCCAGTCGTGTTCAATCTGTTGTATCTCATTCTTCCCGCCGTCGGGTATGTCATCTTTTGTAATGAAATAGTACCCCTCTGGAAGTACTGGACATGCTATATGTGTTATTTTTGCATGAGAGCGCAACGCTCTGACAAGCCGACCATACTGAAGTCCTGCAAAGGACATATCAGCGATATACTTCGTATATCCACCGGCTTTATCTACTGCATCTATTCTCCGAATAGAATCACTAATCCTTTTTGTCATACTACTGCACCCTCCGCATAAAATATACTAATTCTTTCCCTCTAAAGAATAGGGCAGCATTGCATAAAATGCTGAACAAATCTGAAGATCATCAACTCTGCTGATTTCGTTTGGAGCATGTGCCTGTGCCTCATCTCCAGGCCCGAAACCGATAGCCGGGATCTTATGTCTTCCCGTGGTTGCGACACAGTTTGTAGAGAAGGTCCACTTATCAACAATAGGTTCTTTCCCAAATAGTTTCTTATATGATTCAACCCCGGATTCTACAAGATAGTGTTCTGCCGGTATCTTCCATGTCGGGAAATAAAGTTCCTGGCTGTAATCAAGGTCCTTCCACCCTCGTTTTGTGTACTCAGGCATTGTTACTGCAATAGAATCTTCGTTCTCCCCAACAGCTTCCGCCATATACTTCTTCACCTGTCCAATTGCCAACTCTGCATCTTCACCCCAAGTAAGGCGTCTGTCCATATAGATCATTGCCTGATCCGGGACTGCACACTGTGAGGGACCCTTAACGTCGATCTGTGACACGACGATAGTTCCCTTACCAAGGAAGTTATCATCATCAGGCTGGAGATCTTTGTTCAGCTGCTCGATAGCAAGACATGCTCTTGCTGCTTTATATGCAGCACTCACCCCGCGTTCAGGAGCAGAACCATGGGAGGAGACACCCTTCAATCGTGCCATGATCTCCATTCTTCCTCTGTGACCGCGATATATTCGGCAACTTGTTGGTTCTGTTGATACAACGAGGTCTGGTTTGAATTTCTCTTCTTCAATAAGATACTTCCAGCACATACCGTCACAATCTTCTTCCATGACGGTAAAGGTGAAATAGACACTGTACTCACCGCCATATCCCAATTCTTTAAGAATGCGGCCAGCAGTGATCATCGAAGCAGCCCCACCCTTCTGGTCTGAGGTTCCTCTACCATAAATGATCCCATCTTTGATGGTCCCACTGAAAGGATCGAACTCCCATTGTGTCGGATCTCCAACTTCTACGGTGTCAATATGTGCATCAAAAGCTATAGTTCTATCTCCGTATCCTACTCTGCCTATGACGCTTCCAAGTCCATCTATCCTAACTTCATCGAATCCCGCTTCTTCACAGAGGGAAACTATCAGCTGACATACTTCCTTCTCTTTACTGCTGTATGATTTAGTCTGTACAAGTCTTGCGAGATTCTGTGCTGTGTAATCTCTATACTCTTTAGCTTTCTCCATAATCTGTCTCTGCATGTCCATAATAAAAACTCCTCATCACCTCATAATGATAGTAACCTATGTGTATCTCTTCTCTAAAGATCAGGTTCTCCATCCCTATAATGAATCTACACGATCCCATACTCTTTTTGTCTGCAGAGCAGCTTCTGCATAGATATTCTCCACATCTATAGCAAACAGCCTATCTTTCATGACAAATCTCCCATTTACCATAACGCTCCTGACACTTGATGCCCCCATACCAAATGCTATATGTCCTGCGATATTCTCAGGGACCAAGGGAGTCGGGGAAAGATAGTCTGAGATCACGAGATCTGCCTTATACCCTGGTGCGATTCTTCCAAAGTCTGAACCAAAATAACGTCTCAGCAACTCATTTCCTCTGGAAAGAGCTGTAAGAAAATCTCCCGGCCAATAAGTACCGCCTGCATCTCTGTGTTTGAAGAAAGCAAACTTCAACTCCTCGAACATGTCAGCGCCGATCCCATCGGTACCAAGCAGCAAGTTCTTCACGAAAGGCAATCGTTGGTTGTATCCGACATGGTTATTCATATTCGATCTTGCATTATGTACAAGAAAGGCATCTTTCGTATTTAGAAGCTCTATCTCTTTCTCGGAGAGAAATATTCCGTGAACGAGAATAGCTTTATCATTGATCAATCCAAATGTATCCAATCTATCGATGATATCCTTCCCGTATATATGGTGAGACCAGGATACATCATAGGCACCTTCAGCGACATGCAGGTGAATACCACGCCCTGTGCTATGCACAGCATCACCCATCAGTTCTAATCCTCTATCAGACAGGGTGAATGGTGCATGCCCGCCGATTGCCGATTCTACAAGATATTCTTTTGGATACGCTTTTTTATCAGCATCTACTTCTTTGGCAAATGCAATATTCTCTTCTGCTCCATCTGTAAGTTCCTGTATGCCGTCATTTCGGTCAGTCATCTCATAGCAGGTCATACCACGCAGACCCACATCCTCAAATCCCCGTTTGATCTGGTGCAGGGACCCCTGTATACAGGAGGGGCTGGCATGGTGATCGATCACCGATGTGGTGCCGGCTTTTATTGCATCAATGCAGCAGATCAGGCTTGAATAGTATATAGATTCTTCATCTAAAGCCTTATCCATTCTCCACCATAAGTTCTTCAAAGTCGAAATGAAATCAGGTGACGGGGGAATATTGGCAGTGATCCCACGAGACAATCCCGAATAGAGATGATGGTGAGAACAGACCATCCCGGGATGTACATACTGTCCGCTGCCGTCAATGACCTGATCGGCAGTGACCTGCGCACCAGCGCCGGGACCTACCGCAGTGATACGGTCATCGGTAATAACGACATCAACATCCTTCAGGACTTCACACGGTGAGAACCCCAATACGGTAGTATCTTTTATCACGGTGCATACCATGGTCATACCTCCTCTATTCCTTAACCGGCCCAAGCAAATAGCCATACTTCCTGACAATGGTCTCTATGAGCTCTTTCGTCTGCTTATCGACTTTTCCGCTCACACTCCCGTCTGAATCCAGTGTTAGAGTGCTCGTTATCCCGACATCTCGGTATAAGACTGCAGTACTTCCATCACTATAGAATCCCGAGTTCGTGGAATTCATAAAATCATCTTCTCGACTAAAAATGGTGAATTTATCTTTATAGGGTTTCCCTTCCCACGGACAGAAAGTGGCACAGTTCCCACATTCATTGCAATATGCATCTATATGTACGATTTGAAAAGCATTCTCAAAGAGCCCGCAATCACGTACGTCTATAGGCACATTCGCACGATTCGGACACACATCCACACATTTGTTGCAGATATATGAACATTCAAGACATCTTGCCGCCTCTTTTTCTGCAAATTCCTGATCTGTACTGCCGAACTTTGCAGGGGGAACTATATGCCCCCGCTTCTCACGAAGCTCACCAAAGAAATCATTTTCTTCCTCTTCGATGTCATGTCGGTCCTGTTCTGAAAGTCTTTCTTCATGTCCATGTTCGTCAGGTTCTTCTTTCACAGATCCTAATTCTGTATCAATTGCAGATTCAACAGCTTTTCTTGCACTTGCGATGCACTGAACAACAGTTGATGGACCATTTGCTGCATCTCCGATCATATAGACGCCGTCTTGTTCAGTTTCCAGTGTCTTATCATCAACCACGGCAAAGCCCTTCTTATCCACGGGGATCCCCACGGCAGTGAGTATCTCGCTGTCTACCTGTTCACCAATAGCGGTTATCATAGTATCCACGGAAAATTCAATGGTCTGAGAAGTCTTGACCGGTCTTCTCCTCCCACTCTCATCAGGTTCTCCAAGTCTCATGACTCTGCACAGCAGCTTCCCTTCAGCCGTGAATGATTCAGGATTTGTCAGGAACCTGAAGTTCGCCCCTTCTTCTACAGCATTATCATATTCCTCACGGTCTGCAGGCATTTCCTTCTTTGTCCTACGGTAGAGCACATCTACGCTCTCGACACCTGATACCGTTAGAGCAGCACGTGCACTATCCATTGCGGTATTCCCGCCACCGACGATCACTACATGCTTCCCAAGTGATGCAGCCAGAGGATCTTTTCGATAGGCTCTCAGGAACTCCAAGGCTTCCCATACCCTGCTTCGGTCTCCTTGTAATGGGATAGGATTATCCTTCTCTGCTCCTATCGCATAGAAAATATAGGTATACCCTGCATCTTTCAATGCTGATACCGTGACTGCCTCTTGTCCCACCCCGAAGGTGAAATCAACACCATGTTTACGTATGAATTCGATATCAGCTTCGACAGCTTCAACTGGAAGTCTGAAGTCAGGGATGACGTGTCGTACAACACCTCCGGCACTTTCTTCACGTTCAAGAACATTCACGGAAAAACCTGACCTGGCAAGAAAATATGCTGCAGAAAGACCTGCAGGGCCTGCTCCCACCACGGCAGCTTTTATCGAACTTCTTTCAGGAGCTTCCCAATCTTCAATATATTCTTCAAAACCATTATCCACAGCGATCCTCTTCATCTCTCGAATCTGGACAGCCCCTTCATAATCAAGTCTTGTGCAATTGAACATACATTGGTGATCACAGATGTGTCCGGTTATATTTGGCAGAGCATTGGTTTCGTAGATTATCGAGAGAGCCTCAGCATAGCGTCCTTGACCTGTAAGATAGATATATTCTGGGACGTCCTGTCCTATGGGACAGGCTGCCCTGCAGGGAGCAATATAACAATCATACATCGGCAGCGGATCTTTTACGGTGATACTATCGGTTCCACGGTATTCTTTGGTACAGTATGCAGCAGATGCTGCCTCAAGTGCCAATGATTCAAGACGGGAGATATGTATGGTATCCATATCCCATCCGGATGCATCTTCACAAATGTCGGCAAGCTGCTTCATTCGGGGATATCCCCCGGGCTTCAGCATCTCGGTTGCAACGGTTATAGGGTGAATGCCGGTCTCAAAGATCTTTTGTATATTCTGAGCATTAGCACCGCCGGAATATGAGATAGGGAGTTTACCTGCAAACTCTTTTGAGATCTTCAGTGCAAGGTTCACACTCAGGGGGAACAACGCACGACCTGACATATACATCTCCTGTCCAGGTAATTGTCCCTGGTCATTCACTGATCCAAGCGTATTCGTCAGCTTCACCCCAAAGATCCTGCCATTCTTCTTTGCTACTTCCACAAGACGATACACCATAGCCACGGCGTCATCATACTGCAGATCATGGTCAAATGACTCCCTTTTTACATGCAGATACTGATACCCCAAGCCATCAAGTATCCTGCGTACCGTATCATATCCAAGCAAAGTAGGATTCAGTTTCACAAAGGTGTCAATAGACTTCTCGGTGAGCATGTAATGACAGATCGCCTCTATCTCTTCTGGAGGACAGCCGTGCATGGTCGATAGTGTCACCGATGGTGATATTGATGGTGATATTCTCTTACTGATCCCTTTCAATGTATCATATGATACATCAATATCGAGCCCATCAAGAAAACTTCCTTCTTCAATTATTGTTTCAAGATAGGAAAGATACTCATTGAATGCAGAATTATCGGATGAATCAATCATATCATCAATATATTGCTGCATCTTTTTCGTTCTAATGCCTTCCAAGTCGTATCCCACACTCATGTTACAGATAAATGAAGGAGATTCTATCGGCTTACCGGTAACTATCTCTTCAAGTAGATGAAGGAGTATCCAAGCCTTGATATACTCATCATAGGCCTTCTCCAACGTGTATTCTGATGACCACTCCACGTTATATACTTCGTCGCGTGCATCTATACATGGCTTATCCACTTCAAGTGTGTCCAATTTCTGTACGGTCTTCAGTTCTATAAATCTTCCACCGACCAGATAAGATGCGATGATATTCTGTGCAAGCTGAGTATGAGGTCCGGCAGCCGGTCCTATCGGCGTTGTACAATGCTGATGCATAACTCGAATATGTTTTCCATTGGATTTTGAGAAGAAATGATCCTTATGTATACTGAATATTGTAGAACCTGCTGCGTATTCGGAAATAATTCTCTGTAATAATTCCTTAAACGGTACAGGTCGCATAATGTCACCCATAATGACTCCTCATACAAAGCTGTTTTCACAGTATATCTACTTCATATTGTACCGCCTATATGATATCTGTCAATAAAGAATATGCAACATTTCGCAACATATTGTATTTTCTCTCTTTGCATGAGCCACAGAGAATAATCATGATCACATAGTAGCTATTTTTGTTATTAGATAAGATATTCTTTCTATAATCTATGTTTACATAAGTTATTTATTTATTTATTGACATTTAACGTAATCTGTGTAGTATTTATAGTATGTTTTATTTTGCACTCATCTTTTTGAGATCTATTGGAGGAAGACATGATAAATTTAACAATGCATAAGGACGTTCAAATGAAGAACGTTGAACGTTGTAGAGAAAAAGGAATTATTTATCCCACATTTGCCGAGATGCATAATCCTGAACTCGTCCCAGAAAAAATAAAAGAAAAATTAGCTCATATAGGTCTATGGGATATTGATCCTGTGAACTTGTTCAGAATCACCTGGAAGAACCAGCCTGTGGAACACGGCGGAAAGTTCGATGGTGTTAATTACATTGAGATCCCAAAAGAACTTACAGGAACAAAGGCAAGGATATTCGCCCTCGTTGGTAAATGGTTCCCGACAGGGGCTCATAAAGTCGGTGCTACATATGGGTGTCTTGCCCCGGCACTTGTCTCTGGTAACTTCGATTCAACTTCACAGAAAGCCGTATGGCCGTCTACTGGAAACTACTGCCGCGGCGGGGCATATAACTCCGTTCTTCTTGGTTGTGATTCTATTGCTATCCTGCCCGAAGAAATGAGTCAGGAACGTTTTGACTGGTTAAAGAAAGTCGCAGGAGAAGTCATTGCCACTCCTGGTTGTGAAAGTAATGTGAAAGAGATCTTTGACAAATGTCATGAACTGACTGCTCAGCGTGGTGATAATATTGTTATTTTCAATCAGTTCGATCAGTTTGGCAACTACTTGTGGCACTATTCTCTCACTGGTAAAGCAATCGAAGAGTTGTTAAACGATGAGAAGATCCCGTCTGAACGTGTTAAAGCTTATGTTTCAGCAACTGGTTCCGGCGGGACTCTAGCTGCCGGGGACTACCTCAAACAAGTCTATCCAAAGATTTTACTTGGTGCTGCAGAAGCTCTTCAATGTCCTACGCTGTCGAGGAACGGTTTTGGCGGACACCGTATCGAAGGTATCGGAGACAAACACGTACCTTGGATTCATAATGTACGGAACACTGATATGGTAATTGCTGTTGATGATGCTGACTGTATGGATATCTTCAGGCTGTTTATTGAGAAAACAGGAAAAGATTGTTTAACAAAAGAGCATATCCCTCAGGATTTCATGGACAAACTGGATCTCTTCGGAATCTCCGGTATTGGTAACGTCCTTGCCGCTATCAAGATGGCAAAATACTATGAAATGGATGAAGATGATGTCATTGTGACTGTGCTTACCGATTCTGCAGAGCTGTATGAATCAAGAATAGTTGAGATGAATGATAAAAAAGGCCCATTTACCGAAAGGGATGCTTCTAATGTGTTTCATGCTTCGTTACTTCACCAAACTCTAGAGAACGCAAAAGAACTCAGTTATTATGATAAAATGGCTATCCACAATCTGAAATACTATACATGGATCGAACAGCAGGGTAAAGAACTTGAAGAGCTGAATGCTCAATGGTACGACAGAGATTACTGGACGAGGATTCAGGCGCTTGAACCGAAAATTGATAAACTCATTGTTGAATTCAACAAAGAAGTTGGATTACTCTAAGACTGTCATCCATTACTGATGCCGGGCTTTTTGCCTGGCTTCTTTCTCTTTTCTCTCGCTCATGCAGGAGGTTATCTTATGAGATTTTCTTATGTCTGTTCTGATTGCGGTGCACGTTATGAGACTCAGGATATCATGTACCGTTGTCCATCATGCGGGGATGCAGAAGATTCGGTATTTCAGCATGGCAATCTCATAGTCAAATTACATCAAAAAGATCTGTCGGCATTGAAAGAAAAGGAACATGTCACACCTTTTGATTTTTTCCCCTATGATATTCCGACACCTCAGGCCTACCCTGTTGGTAATACTCCGCTAGCTGCATCACCACGTTTGAGTAGAACATATGGCTTCAAGAACCTCCTATTCAAGCTTGATGGGCAGAATCCTTCTGGTTCATTCAAAGATCGTGCATCTCAACTTGTTGCTGCCCAGGCAAAGGCCCTAGGGAAAAACAAAGTAGTCCTTGCATCAACAGGTAATGCCGGATCGGCAATGGCCTGCGCCGGTGCTGCCTATGGACTTGAGATCGTACTGTTCGTACCTGCCAGTGCTCCGGTGAACAAGCTGTTACAGTCCGTACTCTATGGGGCTCATGTTATACCAGTCAATGGTACCTATGATGAAGCATTCGCTCTTTCTATTGCCTATTCCAATGAATTCGGCGGCATCAATAGAAATACTGCCTACAATCCTATGACAATCGAGGGAAAGAAGAGTGTGAGTATTGAACTCTTCGAACAAATGGGCAGGACGATACCTGATGTAGTATATATACCGGTTGGGGATGGCGTGATCATCTCTGGTGTATATAAAGGTTTCTCTGATCTGAAAGATGCAGGCATCATCAAGAAGATACCGGCATTGGTTTGCGTTCAATCCTCAGGAAGTGATGCGATCAGTAGAGCTTGGTCAAATGGAGTATATGAACCGCTTTCAACAGTGACTACGACTGCAGACTCGATAGCTGTCTCTTCTCCAGCTAACGGCAGGATGGCAGTAACGTACATAAAGAGATCTAACGGCTGGGCAACAGTCATCTCTGATGAAAAGATATCGGATGCTCAACTGGAACTTGCAAGAGATTCCGGTATATTTGTAGAACCTGCAGCTGCAGCTGCCTGGGCAGGAGTAAAAGCTGATCAGGAGAAAATTCAGGCGGCTTTCGGCTCTGATGCAAAAATTGTTGTGCTCCTTACCGGAACAGGGTTCAAAGATATGAAAGCTTTCGAAGGGAAAGTGGCCATCCCGCCTGCTATTGAACCTACTCTTTCAGCAATGAGAGCATATGCAGTCTCCCAAAATAACGAGAAGGCTCATGTCTGAGTCTCCCGCTGTAGTTCCTACACCTGTAACAGATGAATTAGTGTGCATCTCATAATGAGATTCTCACTATCCATATGATCTATAATCGATCAGATTATATGGATAGACAAATCATTCCTTCGCATCACAATACAAAAGCATGTATCCTTGTTGTATATCATATGATTAGCATGCTATAGTATTTTATGATCTAATTGAAATAATGGAGAGGCATATGGAATTGTTTTATATTGGTTTAGGCATCGGATTAGTATTATGCATAATCTCTTTAATTAATTACGCACACATGAGAAACAAATATAAAAAAGAAATTTATCGTATAAAACAAATGGTTACGCAGAAGATGGATCTTGAAGCTGAATCTCTGTATCAAATGAAGACTACTATCTCCTCATTGAAAGAACAGAATGAGAACCTTCGAGTCAGTTTTCGTTCCATGTCACAAAAAACCACGAAGAAAGAGATGACTCGTTTCCAGGTCTACGAGCGTGCCATAGAAATCATGTCCCTTAAAGCTCCGGGGTTTGCTCCTGCTTGGCAAACGGCATTACGTGAGAGTGAAGAAGAATTTGATAAAATATACTCTGGGTTAAATCCGTTCAAACGTCGAGCAGTATCTGCAAAGATCACAGATAAAGCTGATGCTTCTCTTCGTGTTGAGGATGTCACTCAACAAGAAGATGTTAAAAAGATCAATAACAAATCATAGTAGGTAATACACGTGCTGCAGCTTCCTATTCAAGATACCCCTATACTTGCCCTTGGTGATGTCAACCCTGATATTATCCTACCTTTAGAGCCAACGGGAGATACTTTCCCATTACAGCACCATGATGATGATCTTTTACGTGCGCATATATCAGGCGGCGGTACGGTAGCCAATGTAGCTTCAGGTCTTGGGAGACTGGGGATCCCTGTCTCATTTTGCGGGAAGACCGGAGACGATGCAATGGGGAGGTTAATGAAGCAGCTGCTGGAAGATGACCATGTAGACACTTCAAGACTGCTCTTTGAATCTGATGGATTTACCAATATGGTTTTTGCCGTGATCCATGATGATGGGGAACGTACGATCTTCGTATGGCCCCCTTCAGGTGCTGCACAATCAACGATCAGACAGGAAGATCTAACATTTGATGTTTCTGCATACTCGTTGGTTCATTTCTCAAGTATAAATTTACATGAAGACCCTTCGGCGAATAGTATTCTCTGTTTTCTCTCATTGCATAGATCGCCACCGCTGGTAATAAGCTTTGATATGAATCTACGGAGAGAATTCTTCAAAAGAGATAAAGCATTCTCAGCTAGGCTGAACAGGTCTTTAGCGCTCTCTGATATAATATTCGGATCTGCTCTTGAAGAGATACAGCCGCTTACAGGCATCAGTGATCCTGTAAGAGCAGCACAAGCATTGAACCCTGAGGCCTGTGTGATTGCCCGCCTTGGAGATGAAGGGGCTTTATGCATATTTCAGGGAGAATCATATCATGTACCGCCTTACCCTATCAAGGTTGTTGATACTTTAGGTGCTGGTGATGCCTTTGACAGTGGTTTTATTGCAGCATTACATAAGGGAAAGACTCTAAGACAAGCAACTTCATGGGGAAATGCCTGTGCAGCATATAGCATAACCTGCCCAAATGCCCGAAGCTGCCCCTCATATGATGCGTTGGTCACCTTCGTCAAGAGGTACCATACAACATCAGAGATAGAGGAGATATTTTTATGATCCATGTCATGAAGCGGTGTTCCCTCACTATTGTGATATTTCTGATCTTGAGTCCCTCACTCAGTGCAGTCTCTCCAAAGTCTGTATTGTCGATCAATCATGATTCATGGTTATTCACATCTGCGGTGAAGTCCTACCATGACCAACCAGCAAAGATCTCTACGATCATGACCTGTACCACCCTGGGTCTTCCAGCTCTTCTGTTACTGGAAAAGCAGCAAAATCCTTGGGAACTCCCTCTAGCCTATGCTGCTGCTATGGGCACTGCATATATAACAAAATCGATGATCAAGGATCTTGTTCAAGCAAGACGTCCTATGGCATATATTACGGCACATGGGGAATATGATAAGAAAGCATTTGCTTCTTTTCCCTCAGGGCACACTATGGTATGTTTTGCTGCAAGTTCTTTTTTAGCTACAGCATATGCTAAGCGCTATGATGATTCAAAGATGTTTCTACCAGCAGTCTCTCTATCTTTTTCATTATCAACTGTCACTGGATATTTACGGTATGAATCAGGATCTCATTACCCTGTTGATATACTTGCTGGAGCGATACTTGGATCTATCATAGGATCTTCAATGGGTTATTTACTCTATTAACGGTATATTGCCCTCTCACTTTGGAAGGATCGAAGTGACCCAGCTGCCGGAGGTTTTCTCCATCTACACTCTTCGTAATTTCTTCACAACAATCTCAATACCAGATTTGATCTCTTTGACTTTGAATAAATATAGTAAGATCCCATAAACAATTGCACCTATGCCTGAAATAAGCATAAGATTGATCAATCTGATAATGAAGCTGCCGTCGACAACATTAAAGATATGTTTATATAGAATATATACCACTGCTCCCATAATAATCGATGCTGCTGCTGATTTTATAAAAACAGTGAAACTTTCTTTCACTTCGAGGTGAGGTATTCTCTTTCTTAAATTCACTAGTAACATGATTGCAGAGAAAGTGGCAGCAACACTTGTTGCAAGTGCAAGTCCATTATGTCCCATATATTTTGATAAAATAAGATTCAAAGTAATATTAATACCTACTGCCATCATGCTTATTTTTATTGGCGTTCTTGTATCTTGCATGGCAAAATATACTTTTCTTAATAAATCGCCGACCCCTAAACCAACTATACCTAATGCATAATAAAATAGAGCTGAAGATGTCATCAATGTCCCTGCATCTGAAAAAGACCCTCTTTGAAACAATAATTTTGTTACAGGATAATTAAGGATCATCAATCCTACTGTAGTAGGAATCGTGATGAGCATAATGACATTAAGTCCGAACTTCAGCATATGAATCAATTGTTTCTCATTCTTGCTGCTAATATATTTAGAGATCATTGGATATAACACAGTTGTCAGGGATACTACAAACAATCCAAAAACTACACCTCTGACTCTTGCCGCATACGCAAGTGCCGAAACACTTCCCTCCAGTAATCTTGATGCAATGGATCTATCTATGATAACACTGATGTAACCTGACAATGTCCCAAGGATTATTGGCCCGATCAATACTAATGTGTTTCTAAAATATGTATCTTTAAGATCAAATACTTTTTTATATGTATACCCATCTTTTATCATAGAAGGTATGAGGAAAGCGATCCTAACCAATCCTGTACTTGTAGTCACAACCATGAAACCTGTTATTCCATAAGTACTTGAAAAGAATAGTAAATAAATTATCAAGGGTATGCTCACTACAATACCTTCAAATGCTGGAATCTTAAAATTACCATGGACATGAAGATATCCTTTCATCACAAATAATAACCCATTACAGATCATTATCGGGAGACCGATCCGAGTCAATCTCACTGTCAACTCAAATTTCTCTCCATGGAAACCTGAAGCTAATACTTTTACAATCACAGGGGCAAATACATATCCAAGACTTGCAGCCACCAGAGTAAACAAGAATACGATAGTAATGATATTGTTCACATATTTTATTTCACCGGCTGCTCCTTCTTTCTCCCTTATTTCAGAGATCATTGGTATGACAGTTGTATTCAGAGATGTACCAATAACTGCAAAAAGTATTGTGCTTGTCGTAAGAGCCATGAAATACACATCCGCTTCCATTCCTGACCCAAAACTTCTTGCTATAAGCATATCTCGTACAAATCCAAACATTTTGCTAAAAACCGATATTGTTACTAACATTATTGCTATTTTTGATGCTTTTTTACGCGACATGTTCTTCTCTCACTTGTTGATTCTCATTCCCATGCTCATGTGTTTTTTCTTTGTTATGTTCTTATACAAAGCCTGCTTATACAATTAATCACCTTCAAAACTTTATTCCTAGTGAACAATCGGTCTTTTTACAGATAATATAC
>CAYYPJ010000029.1:9808-17468 GCA_964473495.1 uncultured Spirochaetales bacterium | reverse complement strand
GATCATAGTAAGCATACGTTCGACATCGAAGGTGAAATCGGTATCAGGAGTTGCCCTGATGTGATGAATATGGGCACTGAACAATCGTGAGTTCTTTTCATACTCCCCATAGGCAGGTTTCTGGATGATCACGTCATCTCCCCGTTCCAGGAAGCACATCGTTATGAGAAAGATCGCCTGGCTGACGCCGTTCGTGACAAGGAGTTCTTCAGTCTTAGCCCCGAAGCATCCTGAGATCTCTTCTTTCAGATCTTCTGCATCAGAATCAGGATAGTTGACAAGATCACAAGTGTTCACCGCTTCCTGTACAGCCGCTGGAAGAGGGTACGGGTTCAGCGAGACCGAGAAATCCATAAGCTGCGGGTGAGTTCTCTTCAGTCGGCCTCCATGGCAGACAGAAGAACATGAAGCTATCTCCTCTTTACTGTAATAATCCATAGTCCAGTCCTTGAAACAGTATTAGTATGATGATACCTGCTAGTCGGCATATCTGTATACCCTTTTCCATGGCATGCATATCTGGTTCCGGTCCAGTCTTGTTCAGTATATAATATCCCTGTTTTCTGAAGGAAACATTCAGGACACCGGCTAGTGCTGACATGGTCCATCCTGCATTCGGGCTCTCGGTCTTTGATCTATCTGAGAACATGACTGACAGACCGTGGTTCTTCCCTGAAACAAAGAGCCCGGCAGTGAGGATAATGAGCGCCGTCATGCGTGCCGGGATAAGATTCAGGATGTCATCCAGTCGTGCAGGGAACTTTCCAAGCCATTCTCGTGCAGTGTCATGATACCCAAGCAGAGCATCACAGGTGTTCACGACCCGGTAGGCGAATGCCCCGGGAAGACCAAAGAGGAGGAAGAAGAAGAGCGGAGCGGTGAGGCTGTCCGTGAGATTCTCTGCGAGTGATTCTAACGCCGCTGCGATGATATCTCCTTCGTTCAAATTTGTGGTATCTCTGCTGACAAGATTATAGGAAAGACTCTTTCTTGCCGCGGCCGGATTGCCGGTGTTCAGCTGGGTGCAGATCGTTTTTCCTTCCTGTATCAGCTTTGAGAAAGAGAACGTAAGTGAGAGCAGAAGTCCTTCGAAGAGACAACGAACCAGAGAGAGGGGTATGAGAACCAGCAGGTAGTTTGTGATAAAGAAGGCAAGACCGGCAAAGAGGAGCGTTACCCCAAGCGTGATGAGTGTTCCCTTTATGAAGGCGACACAGCGGGATGTAGGTGATTTGTGACCCCACAGTCTGCCGATAAGTGTTCCCATCCATGCAGTCGAGTGTATTCGATTAGGAGGATCCTTGAAGATCAGATCTGCCAGTGCTGCGATCGCAATGCTCCACATCTTATTTGACCCCTATGATACGATCCAAAAGATCCATATCAAGATGCTCTTCTACGATGTCGGCCAGTCTTTCGATTTCTTCTTCTCTCTTTTGGGCAAGAGAACAGGCAGGTTCAGAAGAATCCCATCCAAGTGACCGCAGCCAGAGTCTCCTGAAATCAGGAGTGTCAAAAACACCGTGAAGATAACTTCCCCAGACGTGCTTGTCTATAGAGACCGCTCCGTCGTACTGATCATCACGTATGCGAAAAAGAGCTTTACTGGTCCCTGTCAGTGTCGTCGTTCCCATATGGATCTGATACCCTGAGAGAGATATAGGTATGGATGTCTTGAGAAATTTTTCCTGCGAACAAAGTACTGCATGAGTCTGTATGGTCTCTTTACGGGAATCCATCCTTGTTTCGATGTCCAGGAGACCCAGCCCTGGAATACCGGTCTGCATCCCGTCGGAACCTTCGGGATCCGTGATATGTCTCCCCAACATCTGATATCCCCCGCATATACCGGCTACTGCAGTACCTCGTTCCGCAGCCTTGGTGATCTCTCTTGCAAGTCCGGAACCCTTCAGCCACAGCAGATCCGCAATGGTGGTCTTGGTTCCGGGTATGATGATCGCATCAGGATTCTCGAGCTCATGGATGGATTTGATGAATCGCAATCGTATACCATCTTCCAGCGTGAGAGCGTCAAAGTCATCATAGTTTGATATATGGGGCAGCTGGATGATCGCGATGTCTGTGGATCCCATACCGAATTCACGGGACTCTTCAAGGAATACTGAATCTTCTTGAGCAAGTACAAGATCCTTTATATAGGGGAGGACTCCTACTGTCGGACGATGGTCGGTAAGATCTGCAAGCATGGTTAATCCCGGGGTAAGAAGATCGATATCACCTCTGAACTTGTTGATCAGAAACCCTTTGATCAATTTTCGCTCCTCCGGTTCCAGGAGAGCAAGAGTCCCGTAGAGGAAGGCGAATACTCCTCCTCGATCAATATCTGCAGTCAGCAGCACAGGAGAATGAAGATATTCTGCGATACGCATATTGACAATCTCATGAGCTTTCAAGTTTATCTCTGCAGGGCTGCCGGCTCCCTCAATAACTAAAATATCATGTTCTTTCTTCAATTGATCCAGTACCTGTGTGACCTGTGACCATAGTTCCGGTTTTGCCCGGTAATACTCAGTCCCCTTCAGCTGTTTCCATGGTTTACCCATCAATACTATTTGAGAAGTCCCGTCACTCTCCGGTTTCAGCAGGATGGGATTGAACAGCACGGAAGCCTCCTTGTGCGCAGCTAGGGCCTGAAGGGCCTGAGCCCTTCCTATCTCTAATCCTGCAGGAGTCACGAATGAGTTCAAAGCCATGTTCTGACTCTTGAACGGTGCTGTATCAAAACCCCGTCGAGAATAGATCCTGCATAATGCAGTGACAATAAGACTTTTCCCGACATGAGAAGATGTCCCCTGGATCATAAGATATTTTGCATTCATGTGAGTATCTCCTGCCTTTTCGGATATAACGCTACAGTAAACCGCTGTTATAGGTTATGATAATACACATCTTTATTTTGCATAGCATGTAATGTGTCCAATGTAAACAGGGGAAGGGATGCATGATTACTAGTTGTGAAGTTTTAAGACAGCAGCAGATACAGGAGAAAGCATGAAAAACACATATAACACCATATACCAGACGCTGCATGCGATCTACGATAGATATAGGCGAAGGTATGGGGGAAACCCGGATTCACGGCAGATGTGTTGCATGTGGTCTACTTACAATCCACCCGATATCATCGAAGGGACAGAGCCCTTCTGCGATATTGAGACTGCCTTTGATATCTGTCTAAATGAAGACGATGCCTTGGAACTCTATGACATGGATTTAGATGAGGCAACGAGGAAGATCATGGAGATAAGAGGACAGCAATGCTAACAAAGGGGTCAACCTGACCGCAAACAGCTCGGCGATTTTTCAAATATCATATTTTGCTCAATGGGCAGCGCTTTACCGGAGTTCAGTGCCTCAAAATGTTTGCGGCAGGTTACCCCGGTCGTTCACATAAAAATTGTAATTTGGTGATTTTCTGTTATAATATACTGAGATATAAATTATTGGAGAATTCAAAAAGCCGGAAATATGCAGGTTTTTTGGAATAATAGTCGCTATTTATTATGATGACCACAACCTACCGCATTTTCATACAAGGTATGGAGGTCAAAAGGTATCAATAGAAATTCAAACATTAAAAATTCTTGATGGGGAAATTTCTCCAAAGATCTCTTGTTTGGTTATAGAATGGGCAGCTTTACACAAAAAATAATCAACCACCTTTCAAAATTGAACCATTGAAACAAAAGGAGGTTATCATGCTTTGTGATGTCATAAATGCAAAATTGCTAAATGATTATCGATTAGAAGTTGTATTTGAAGATGACAAGAGAGGCATTATAGATTTTTCGGAATATCTATCTAAAGGCGGAGTATTTGAAAAGTTTAAAGATATGAATTTTTTCAAAAATTTCACTGTTAGCAAGGACTTGGGAACTATAACCTGGGGAGATGAAATAGCTATTGCTCCTGAAACACTCTATATGAAATGCGAACAAACCGCTTGAGTGGATCGGGGGCTACTGAGCGACTCTTGAAGGTTTTGGCTTTAACATAAATCTTAATCATGCTGAGGTTGCCGGCATTAAGCCCCCGACCACTCAGTTTGGTGTTATACGCATGAGTAAACAAAAGACATCTAAGATCATGCATATGATCTGTCTGGATATGGAAGGGGTACTCATCCCGGAGATATGGAAGTACTATGCCCAGATCACAGGGATCGATGCGTTCAAGACTACCACGAGAGAGAACCCGGATGTGAAGACTCTGTTTGCAGAACGATTTGGTCTTATGCAGAAGTACGGACTATCTTCATCACATCTTCTGCATGTACTTGAGTCATTAGAACCCTGTCCAGGAGCAGTCGATTTTCTTGATGCGCTGCGTATGAGAGCTCCTGTGATGATCCTCACGGACACTTGTGATCTATTCTTGAAACCCTTCATGAAACGATTTCACAGTCCTCTCGTTCTGGCAAATACCTGCAGCTGCCTAGAGGGAACAGGCAGGCTGAATCTTGTTGAACGCTGCCGGCATGGAAAGCAAAGCATAGTCAAAGCGAAGAGGGCCTTAGGTTATGAGGTATGTGCCTTTGGTGATTCTTTCAATGATATTGCGATGATCGAAGAGGCTGATATAGGATTCCTGTTCCGCCCTTCAGTGTCTGTATCTCGGAGCTATCCCGGAATACCGGTCTATCAGGAATATGATGAAGTCCTTTCTTTGGTAGAGACCTGGTGAGCAGAACGCTGTGACTTGATTCTGCCCATCGGTAAAAACACCATGCCGGCAGGCTGTCTGAACATTTCTTTTTCTCTATTGACGTTATCCCGTTGCATTCAATGGTTTGATTGTAGTATTATCACTCTTAACAAATACTCCATGAAGGAATAAGGTAGGCTGATGAGTATGAAGAAGAGTGTTGAACAGATCAATGAGAAGATCAGGAAAGGTGAAGCCGTAGTCGTGACTGCAGAAGAAGTATCGAAGATGGCCGAATCGATGTCGGCTTCAGAAGTTGTGAAACGCGTGGATGTCGTTACTACGGCAACATTCGGTCCTATGTGTTCATCGGGTGCCTTCCTTAATTTCGGACATTATAGTCCTCCTATACGCATGGAGGAGATATTTCTCAATGATGTCCCGGTATCAGGGGGGTTAGCCGCAGTCGATACCTATATCGGTGCAGCATCAGAGTCCCGTTTCGATAACAAATACGGCGGGGCTCATGTTATTGAAGAGTTGATCGCAGGTAAAGATATACTGCTTAAGGCACGGGCGAAAGGGACCGATTGTTATCCGACAAAAGAGGTGAAGACACGTATTAATAAAGATGATATCAATGAATTCTACCTCTATAACCCGAGAAACGCCTATCAGAACTACGGCGTGGCAGTGAATACGAAACATCATATTATCTATACCTATATGGGAACATTATTACCGAATATCGGGAATGCCACCTATTCAACAGCAGGCGAGTTAAGTCCTCTTCTCAACGATCCTTCTTTGAGAACAATAGGGATCGGGACTAGGATCTTCCTGTGCGGAGCACAGGGGTTCGTTTCCTGGTATGGTACACAGTTTAACACCTCAAAGTCGAAGAACAAATACGGCATCCCGACAAGCGGGGGGGCGACCTTAGCAGTCATCGGTGATGCGAAGGAAATGAGCACAGAATATATCAAGGCAGCCTACTTTGAAAAGTATGGTGTGACCATGTTCGTCGGTATAGGTATACCGATTCCAATGCTCGATGAAGAGATCGCACAGGCTTGTATGATCAGGAATGCACAGATTGAGACGAATGTCATCGACTATGGTAAACCTGACAAACCGGCAATCGCTCAGGTCAATTATGAACAACTTCATACTGGTTCGATTGAAGTGAACGGCAAGACTATCAAGACAGCACCGCTCTCAAGTCTCAAGAAGGCAAGAGAGATCGCTGAAGAGTTAAAAGGGTGGATAGAGCGGGGTGAGTTCTATCTTACCAGCCCGGTTCAGGCATTCCCGAAACATATGACTACAAAGAACCTAAAACAAAGATAGACAGGAGAAAACAGCATGAAAGAACGATATATATTGCGATTCTCGCCTGAGATAGTGAACAAACCTCTTGTCTCAGACATCATAAGGACTTTTCATGTAAGTGTGAATATTATGAATGCCGACATCTCTTCCGGCAGGGACGGTATGTTGGTTGTTGAGATGGAAGGTTCTAAATCGGCTCTCAAGGAGAGTATCGCATACTTACAGAAAGACGGGGTGTCTTGTTCTTCTCATGTCAAAGCACTTGTCTTTGATCAGGATTCCTGTGTGTCCTGCGGAAGCTGTACCTCAGTCTGCTTCTCCGGTGCCTTGACTATGGACAAGGAAAGTTGGGAACTCGTATATGATTCCGATAAGTGTGTTGTGTGCGGATTATGCGTTGAAGCATGTCCGTTACGGCTTTTTAAGATTACACGGGAGGAACTGCTGTAGGACTTGTGCAGATGGATGGTTTTGGACCGAGAAGGTATCGTGACAGCATGGGAGAGAAACGATTCGCTCCGTTCATAGTCTCTGAAGATGAAACAGATCTTTGGGTCGGTGTTGACATCGAATCATGCAAAACGATCTCCGAACACCGTTTGGTGTCGTCGATCAAAGACGAGATCACCAGGTGTAGAGCTCTGATTCTCTCCTATGATCGAAAGCATCATGGATTCATACAGACGCTTACACCTGTTGTATCTGATCCTTATGCCGATCCTCTTATCTCTGCCATGATAACAGCTGGTATACGTGCGGATGTCGGCCCTATGGGAGCTGTCGCAGGTACGATAGCCAGGTTTGCCGGCGAACGGATCATACGGGAATTCTCTGTACAGGAGGTCGTTGTTGAGAACGGCGGTGACATATTCATACAGATCGTTCAAGATCTTGATATGTCTATCTATGCGGGTTCTTCACCCCTATCAGAGAGACTCGGGGTCACCATACCATCGGGACAGTCTCCGCTTGGTGTCTGTACTTCTGCAGGTACTGTTGGCCCCTCTTTTAGTCAGGGAAGTGCAGATGCAGTGATGATCGCATGCAGTGATACCTCGTCGGCAGATGCATATGCTACAGCATATGGTAATATGGTACAGAAACAGGAAGATGTTGATCGGGTGATTTCCCTTATTCGGGATAATTCAGACATTCTGTCTGCAGTTATAATCAAAGATGATAAAGCCGGTATCTGCGGTGAATTTAAGGTGAATGTACAGAGATGAATAGAATAGACATGGTTTATGAAGCTGTGAAAAATCGTATCCTCGTGCTTGACGGGGCAATGGGTACGGAGATTCAACGGCAGAACCTTTCCGAAGGGGACTTTCGAAGCGGTTCCCTCTCAGAAGAACTTGCTGCTATCGATATTCCTCTTAAAGGATGTAATGACCTGCTGTCGCTTACCCGTTTTGATGTGATCTATTCGATCCATCAAGGATATGTTGAAGCAGGTGCTGATATCATCACCACAAACACCTTCGGCGCAAATAGGATATCACTTGCAGATTACGGGCTCGAGTCTTATGCGTATGACATGAATCTTGCCTCTGCAGAGCTGGCAAGGATAGTAGTGGATGAGGCGGAAATGCGTGATGGGAAAACACGCTTTGTGGCCGGATCGATAGGTCCGACAAACAAGACGGCCTCCATCTCCCCTAAG
>CAYYPJ010000029.1:4157-9798 GCA_964473495.1 uncultured Spirochaetales bacterium | reverse complement strand
AGGTGGAGGATCCCGGGTACCGGGAAGTCTCCTTCATGGATCTTGTAGGGGCATACCGAGAACAGATCAATGGATTATTGGATGGAAGAGTCGATATCCTGCTTGTAGAGACCGTATTCGATACACTCAATTGCAAGGCAGCCGTCTATGCTGCACGAGCGATCTGTGAAGAGCGCGGGATGCTTACCAAGAACCCTTTTCCTATCATGGTATCCGCCACCATCAGTGATGCAAGCGGAAGGATTCTCTCAGGGCAGACCATAGAGGCTTTCATAGCCTCCTTGGATCATGCGGATCTATTCAGTATCGGTTTGAATTGTTCTATGGGTGCTGCTGAGCTTCGTCCGTTTCTTGAGACGCTCTCTTCACATGCTGCCCAGTATGTCAGTGCTCACCCGAATGCAGGACTTCCTGATCAGTTTGGAGATTATACGCAGAGTGCAGAGCACATGGGAACAATACTTGACGGATTCATGAGAGACGGACTGGTCAATATCATCGGCGGGTGCTGCGGGACCACACCGGATCATATCAAGATCATCTCCAGAATCGCAGAGACATATCCTCCCAGGGTTCTCAATAAACACATACCGGTCACTACCCTAAGCGGTCTTGAACCGTTCTATATGACCCCTGACATCAATTTCGTAAATATAGGTGAGCGAACGAATGTTGCAGGATCAAGGCGGTTCGCCCGTTTGATCAGGGAACAGAAGTTTGATCAGGCGATAACAGTTGCACGCAATCAGGTTCGGGACGGGGCTCAGATCATTGATGTCTGTATGGACGATGCGATGCTTGATGGTAGAGAATCCATGGTGCGATTCTTGAACCTCATAGCGGCAGAACCCGATATCGCACGTGTCCCTGTGATGATCGACTCTTCAAAGTGGGAAGTACTTGAAGCAGGCCTTCAATGTCTGCAGGGTAAAGGGATCGTCAATTCTATCAGTTTGAAAGAGGGTGAAGCGCTCTTTCTGGACCGGGCGAAATGCATCAATGCCTATGGTGCAGCGATGATCGTCATGTTGTTTGATGAGAAGGGACAGGCTGAAAGCTATGAACGGAAAATTGAGATTGCTCAGCGGTCCTATGATCTGCTTGTCCGTACAGCATCGATAAAGCCGGAAAATATCATATTCGATCCGAACGTATTGGCTATAGCGACGGGAATACCGGAGCATGATCGATATGCCCTTGATTTCATCAGAGCTGTCGGTTGGATCAAGAAACATCTGCCGGGTGTCAAGGTAAGCGGAGGGGTGAGTAACCTTTCATTCTCATTTCGGGGAAACAATACCATACGAGAGACTATGCATTCAGTATTCCTCTTCCATGCTATCAGGAACGGTATGGATATGGGTATTGTGAATCCCTCTATGCTCACCCTCTATGATGATATACCGAAAGAGTTCCTGGAAGTTGTCGAAGATGCGATCCTCTGTCGAAAAGAAGATGCCGCCGAACATTTGATCGAATATGCCAAGAACATGTCTCAACAGAATATGGGCGGGAAAGGATCTTCTTCTTTGATACAGGAAGACTGGAGAGAAGAACCGGTGAAGGATCGTTTGACCTATAGCCTTATGAAGGGTATCACTGAATATCTGGAAACAGACCTGCAGGAGGCTGGGGAACTTCTCAAGGTATCAGGAGAAGATGTCATCACCTTAGTTGAGGGGCCTCTGATGGGCGGTATGCGTCAAGTCGGGGTTCTTTTCGGTGAGGGAAAGATGTTTCTTCCTCAAGTGGTGAAGAGTGCACGTGTCATGAAACAGGCTGTAGAGATCCTTAAACCTCTCATAGAAGAACAGCAGTCAGATGAGAGTTCTTCTACTGTAGGGAAAGTGCTTATCGCAACGGTCAAAGGCGATGTCCATGATATAGGAAAGAATATCGTATCAGTCGTACTGGCCTGTAACTCGATAGAGATCATAGATCTTGGCGTCATGGTGCCGACAGATATTATTATTGAGAAGGCCTTAGATCATCATGTCGATGTGATCGCACTCAGCGGATTGATCACCCCGTCGTTAGAAGAGATGATTCATGTCGCCAGAGAGCTTGAACACCGGGGGGTAGCGATTCCCTTGATGGTAGGAGGAGCTACGACATCAATCCTACATACTGCTCTGAAAATAGATCCGGTCTATTCCGGACCAGTTGTTCACTCAAAAGATGCTTCAACCTGTGTTGAGGCTGTTGTTCAGCTGCTCTCACCTGCGAAGAGGGAGCATTTCATCGAAGAGACTGCACGTGTCTATGAACAGCTTCGTAAAGCACAGGAGCAAAAGACCATATTCGTGAAGGGGACAAGTGTACTCACTGATCTCGCTGATTCGAGAGCGTATGGAGCGACATACAGGAGAAGACCCGGCAGATACCAGACGAAACAGCCGAAGAGACATGGGGTCAGAACAGTTGCAGTGTCCATCATGGCGGTTGTTCCTTTTATCAACTGGAAGATGCTGCTACACACCTGGAAGCTGCCGTTCAAGACAGAACAGGCCGAGGAGCTTCAGGCTGATGCAGAGGCTATGCTGAATCAATTGATGCAGCATGATTCTGTTCGGATTCGTGCTGTTGCCGGACTTTTTCCTGCAGGATCGATAGAAGATGATATCAAACTATTTCCCTTAGATGGGGAAGCAGTCATTCTACATTTTCTCAGACAGCAGGAGCCCTCATCAGGACATATGGCTCTTTCAGATTACATTGCACCGCTTATAGACGGCAGGGCCGTGGATACGCTCGGGATCTTCGCTGTCACAGCGGGGCTGGGAGCCGATATTTTGATTGAATCTTATGAAAAACAGCACGATACCTATCACGCACTTCTCCTGCAGAGTCTTACAGATCGTCTTGCAGAAGCTGCTAGCGAATATCTGCATCAAGTAGTTCGACGCAGCCTTTGGGGGTATGCTTCTCACGAACGATTGTCTGTGAAAGAGATACTTTCAGGAGCTTATCAGGGTATCAGACCTGCTCCGGGGTATCCGGCTTGTCCTGATCATTCAGAGAAAGAGCTGATCATGGGACTGCTTGGAGGAGAAGAGAGAACCGGGATCCGTCTTACCGAGAGTCAGGCTATGATCCCGATATCATCAACCTGCGGATACTATTTTGCACATCGGGATGCATCCTATCAGGCACTCGGGAAGATCGGGGATGATCAACTGGAAGATTATGCGGCAAGGAAGCATATGAGTAGTGAAGAGATCAAACGCTGGCTTGCCGGATCTCATTGAACATACCGGGAGGAGAGAAAAATAGATGAAAGTCATAGATATCATACACAATGCGAAGAGGCCACTCTTCACGTTTGAATTACTGCCTCCTTTGAAGGGGAAGAATATAAACAGTGTTTTCTCGGTAGTGGAGACACTGCGGAAGTTCGAACCTGCATATATCAATTTTACCTATCATCAACAGGAGATCATATTCAAAGAGCGTCCTGATGGATTGATGGATCGTCATGTTATCCGAAAACGTCCAGGGACTATCGCATTGTCTGCAGCAGTCAAGAATAAGTTTGATATTGATGTGGTTCCTCATATTATCTGTGGGGGGTTTTCCCGGGAAGAGACTGAAGATGCACTCATAGAACTGCAGTTCTTAGGTATAGACAATGTCTTTGCACTCAGGGGGGATCCTCCCAAAGGTGAACGTCGGTTCACTCCTCATACGCACGGTTATGCCCATACGGATAAACTTGTAGAGCAGATACAGCATATGAATCAGGGGAAGTATCTTGATGAGGCGTTACTGAATCCTGAACCGACCGGCTTCTGTGTCGGGGTAGCAGGCTATCCGGAAAAGCATTTTGAGTCACCGAACATGGAACAGGACTTGAGAATGCTGAAGAGGAAAGTCGATGCAGGAGCTGATTATATCGTCACGCAGATGTTCTTCATCAATCAGCACTACTTCGATTTTGTCGATCGATGCAGAGAGATCGATATTACGGTGCCGATCATCCCCGGGGTAAAACCGATCTCGAAGCTCTCGGATATCAATCTTCTTCCGCAGACTTTCAGTATCGATCTGCCTGAGGATCTTGTCGATGCTGTCAGCAGGTGCAGGACTAATCGTGAAGTGAGAAGGATCGGAGTGGAATTCACCACCAGACAATCAAGAGAACTGCTTGCCGGAGGGGCTCCCGGTATACACTATTATACATTGGGCAAGGCGAAGAATATTGCAGAGATCGTAAAAGAGGTGTTCTAAACTGGAGGCAAAATGAAGAAGAATGAATATATGAGTGCGGGGGAGTTTGAAAAGGAATTACACGAATTCAATAGAGAACGCGAGCAGATTAAAGAGATGCTTGGTCGGATCGGCGGGACTTTTGATCTCAAGATACATAAGATCTTTAACTGGGGTATTCTTACGGTGACCGTAGTACTTTTTGTTCTTGAGATGACGACTCATTTTCTTCCCACCCTCATCTCGCTGGAAATTGGCCTTCTGCTTATCAGTGTTAAGATCATTCTGCTTATCCAGTCGATGCTTAAACAGAATCATTTTGAGTTTTGGATACTCAACACGATCGAGTACCGTATCAACGATCTGAACAAGCGTGTGATACGTATGGAAAAAGACCTGAGACAGGATTTGAAAAGAAGAGGATGAATCTTATGGCTAAAAGAGACACAAAGAAGGTGAAGTTTCTCATCATCCTGATGCAAGCTCTTGCCGGGATCCTGTTCTTTGTCATGGGGATTCAGGGGTTTGCTGATCAGGAGGGAACAACACAGCAGCTGGGATTGGCTTTATCCAGGACAATCGGAGGTGACAGGGGAATCTATCTGATGATATTCGCAGTCAGTGAACTTCTCTGCGGAGGGATCCTGATCGCTTCACTATTTGCTCTGGTAAAGACTAAGATCATGAGGTATGCCCTTGATACGACTATCATCCTATGGGGAATATCGATCTGTATGATCGATCTGTTCGGACAGTCCTTCTCTCTGCATCATTTTGACTGGATTCTCTGGTTCGAGTATGTTGTCATACATCTTATTCTGCTTTGTGTACTCTGTGTGATACGCTTTGATCGAGGCTAGCACATCATAAGCGTACAGCTCCCTGATGAGCGGTCAGTGATCTCAGCTGCTGTGGTCTCAAAGTTTAGTGCCGGGATCCTTCCGGTTATTGAGACGTACGTCTCGAAAGTCTCTTTGAGCATATCGGCTTCCTGACGTATGAGAATCGTATGGATCGGCTGATATAGGTCATAGGGAAGAATCACTGAGAATTCAACATGATCAACAAGTCTCTCAGAAGGAAGCTCTGCGATCACCGCCTGGACAGCTTCTGTATATGCTTTGACTAGTCCGCCTGTCCCGAGTTTCGTCCCGCCGAAGTATCTTACGATCAGTACCAGGATGTTCGTCAGTTCACTGCCCTTAAGCACTTCCAGAGCCGGGCGTCCTGCAGTATTCTTTGGTTCATGGTTGTCACTCATGCCGAATTCATCGCCCCGTGCCCCGAGGACAAAGGCCTGCACGATATGTGTCGCTTGTGAATGTTCCCTCCAGAGCTCTTTGACCAGTGGTTTTACTTCGTCAGAAGATTGAATAGGGTATGCATAGGCAATAAACCTTGATCGTTTGATCACTAGCTCTGCCTGTTTAGTTGC
>CAYYPJ010000029.1:1296-4147 GCA_964473495.1 uncultured Spirochaetales bacterium | reverse complement strand
GCTGTAGGTACACGCATGACTCAAGTGTATCACAGCAGAGAGGTGTACAGGAAGTATCACCATGCATGGTGAAAGATATTATCTGAAGTTGAATCGATCGGCGTTGATGCCTCATCAAGAAGCATACGGTATCTCGTATCCAGTCTTGGCCGGTGATCATACTGCATCACCTCTTCACACTGTCTGCGTGTTCTCATCCCTATGACCATCGTGTCAACCTGTTTCTTTCCTGCTGTCCAGTCAATGGCGACCTGTGCCATGCTCCTGTTTGTCTCCAATGCGATCTGTCGTACCGTATCAATCACCGTATAGGTCCTTTGAATCTGTTCAGGGTCAAAGAATACGAGCTTTCTGCGCGGGTCGGTTCGTGATAACGCGGATGGATCGATCCCGGCAAGCAGTCCTTGAGCCAGAGGGCTGTATCCAGCTGTGAGAATACCTCTGTTTCGACAGAACAGGATGAGCCCTGTCTCAGGAGTACGCCAAAGCAGAGAGTAGGAGAACTGACAGATACTGATCGGTACAGTCGAGGAGACTTCCTTCAGCAGCTTCAGGGGAAGGTTACTTGCCCCGATGAAGCGAATGATTCCTCGATCACGCAGGTCTTTCAAAGCAAGGAAGATCGGAATGATGTTTTTGTCAGATCGCGGCCAATGCAGGTAGACTATATCAAGATAGTCTGTCTGCAGTCTTCTCATACTTTCGAACACACGCCGTTCTACAGCTTTCTCGTCATACGTGTTGATCTTTGTGGCTACTATCAGATCCTCCCGATGATAATCAGAGCGAAGTCGGTGCAGCTGCTGCCCCAGGAATTGTTCTGCTCTTCCATTCCCGTAGGCATATGCGGTATCTATATGGCGAATACCGGAACATAGAGCAGCTTGGAGTGTCTTTATAGAGTCTGTATGCTGCTGACCGGCCCAATAGTCCTGATCACCAAAGGCCCAGCTGCCGAGTGCTATGTGGTCCTCATTGAGTTCTCTCATCCGTTAGTTCCTGATAAGAATGGATGAGTTTGAGAGACTCTCACAAAATACGGACCAACTGAGTTGTAGGACTTCTTATCGCATAAGGGTAAAAGACGCGAATCCATGAAAAACCTCGATCCTTATTTAATCATGATATACCGGCAGGATCCCCTTTTCCGGAAGATGGGGGTATATGAACTATATAGATTCTATCATAGATTGGATTATCAACACAGGAGATTGTATCGGCAGTCGATATGCTGCTTCCATGTCTAGCTGTGACGGCTGGGAAGACTCTTTCTTTGATGATTGTGTTTGCTCAGAGTCGGCTTATGGGCTATACTGAATTGGTAGAAAAGAGGGGTAATATGAAGATCATTCAGATTCCTAGAAGATTTGTCATTGATAAATGGGGCTGTTCTGAGACATTCATAACTGAGACATCGGCTCGAATGAACAGCAGGGGTTTTTCTTCTGAGATCATGACGACTACCGTTTTATGTGATGTCCCTGAAGAAGAATATCGCGGGATACGGATTCGGCGCTTCCCCTATTCCTATCCTTATTTCGGTTTGACCCAACACGATCGGCAGCAGCTTGATAATAAGGCTGATAATCTCTTCTCGTTCTCTCTGCTTCGAGCATTACGCCGGGAGAAAGATGTCGATATCATCCATTTGAATACTGGTAAACTGCTTGGCAGTATCGGGAGAGTTATTGCAAGAAGACGGCATATTCCTTATGTTATATCACAGCATAGTAAAAATTTTACTGCAAACAATGAGAAGACTGAGACTTGGACAGAACCTGCAAAAGGTATATTCGAGTGGGGAAAGCTTCTAGGACTCCTCTATGGATCACGAAAAGTTCTGGAAGATGCGGCGGCTGTAATCTGCGACGGAAGAGAAGAATATACTATGATATCTCGGAAGTATCCGAATAAACGTGTGGTGCATCTTCCAAATGGTGTTGATCTTAATAAGTTCGCAGCAGCAGGTGACGGCGTCTGGTTCAGGAAGATGTATAAGATCCCTGATGACCGATTTCTGATCTTGAACGCAGCACGTATAGACCCTCAGAAGAATCAACTCTCACTCGTAAGACAGCTTCCTGATATTCTCGACAAAGCTCCTGATGCACATCTGTTATGTATAGGGAATGTTACAGATAACCAGTATTATGATAAAGTCCTTAAAGAGATTGCGATTCAGAAACTTGAAGATCATGTTACGATCATTCCCGGACTTCCCTATGACGGTCCGGATCTGATCAATGCCTATAAAGCTGCAGATTGTTTTGTTCTTCCATCATTGCATGAGCCATTTTGCATGGGTGTGCTGGAGGCCTGGGCAGCAGGACTTCCCGTGGCAGTGGCCAAACGGGGAGGATTACCTTATATTGTAGAGCAGGAGAAGAATGGTCTGCTTTTCGATCCTGAAGCTCCTGCAAGATTCAAAGAAAGTGCCAAGGATGCGATTCTGACTCTTATTCTGGATGAGGAGGCTCGAAAGGGATATGCTAAAGCCGGCTATGAAGAGGTTACAAGTAAATACAGTTGGGATAGCATAACAGATTCATTGATCGATCTTTATAAAGAGATAGGCACAGACACCGTTACGACATGAGACCTAAGATATCTTTGTGTGAAAGCAGCATGGGTGGGATTACCCAAGTTGTTCGTGCAGAAACTCTTTGTATTCATTCAGTTGAGTCTCGTCTATGATCGTAAGGTCAGGATAGGTCGTACACAGTCGCTGCGCAAACACCCCCTTTCCGGAAATGACCCTTCCTGTGAATGTCCCGTCATAGATGGTCTTGCAGCCGCAGGATGGTGAGCGTGATTTAAGCACGGCCAATGAGGGGGGCCCAATAGTACGAAA
>CAYYPJ010000029.1:0-1286 GCA_964473495.1 uncultured Spirochaetales bacterium | reverse complement strand
AATCTGCAGAGCCTGTGCCGCACCATAGATGAAAGATGCAGTCAGATCAATCCCGGAATCAGAGATCACACAACCTTTGATGATCTCTGAACAGGCACGAGGTGTCGGTAATCCTCCAAGCACCTCAGGACATACCAGGATGGCTTTCCCCTGTGCTGCTAGAGCTGTCAGCAGTGATGTGTATGGTGTTGAGAAAGTACTGCCGTCGTATCTGCATGGTTTCTCAGCAAGGCAAGAACTTATTATGATCATAGAAGTAGACTCCCCCGTTACCGGGATCGTTTGATGCCGACTCTTTGGCATTGATCATATACCGGGCAGCGCGAACAGAACGGGGAGATAGGAGTACATACCCGCTGTCCGTAAGTGACCAGCATCTCATTCAGCGGGATCCAGAAACGTCTCGGCACAACATGCTGTAAAACCTGTTCTGATTCTTCCGGAGTCTTTGTGGCAATCCAGCCCATCCTGTTTGAGATCCTATGGACATGGGTGTCTACACATATTGCATCTATGCCGAATCCAAGATTCAGTGTCAGATTCGTGGTTTTGATCCCTACTCCCGGGAGTGATAAGAGCGACTCCCTGTCGTGCGGGACTTCTCCGTCGAACTTGTCAAGCAGCAGCTTTGATATCTTGAGGATGTTTGCGGCCTTTGTGTGATAGAACCCGGCAGGATAGATCGTCTGTTCTATCCGTTCTTGAGAAAGAGAGATCATCTGTACCGGGGTATCAGCAAGGGCAAAGAGTCGTTCTGATGCATGAAGGGTCACTTCATCCTTTGTCCTCAGGGAGATCACCGTTGAGATCAGTATACGGAAAGGATTTCTTCCCTGTTGTGCGATCAGTGATACAGAGGGAAGCCCCTCATCGGCCAATGTTGCCTGTATCGTATGAAATAATATATCCCAGTAAGTTTCATCTTTCATTCTTCCCATAATACAAGTTTTTTCATACAATAGAAAGATGAGAATAGAAATAGGACATTGATGAGATATATTCTACATGCTGCTGCGTGCAGCGGAACAAAATGCCAGCATCCAAAATATTTTCGTGAGAAATGATTGAGGTAGTAAAATGATAGTTGTATTACAAAAGAACATAACCAAGTCACAAAAAGCCCGTATTCGATCATTCCTCGAAGATAAAGGATTTCAGATCAGGGAGATCGTCGGAGAAGAAGATGTTGTATTTGGTGCTGTGGGGAAAGCAAAGATAGATTTTCGTTCTGTCGAAGTGCTTGAAGGTGTCGATAAAGTTATTCCAATATCACGTCCGTATAAACT
>CAYYPJ010000028.1:0-17960 GCA_964473495.1 uncultured Spirochaetales bacterium | reverse complement strand
GTTGCAATCAATGATAAGCTCATACCATATATTACATGGTAGAGGAGAGCATGGGACGCAGCCGAAAAAGCAAATCGTGCAGGGCACAACTATAGGGGGAGGAAAGAACAACTTGACGCAAACACAATCGTTCATTAAAGACAAGGTTGAGGAGCATTATAACCAGCGCCACCCGAAGCTGAGCGAGAGCGGCGAAGTGGAGTTGATCAATTCAGTCATACCACCCAAATGTCCATTTTGCGATTCGGATAAGTTTAGAAAACACGGGTTGACGGCCAATGGTGTTCAACGGTACTGATGCACCTGTGGTAAAACATTCTTGCCTACAACCGGAACGATATTCGATGAGCATCGTATCTCCATCAGTGAATGGATAGAGTATTTCATGAACCTGTTCCTGCACGTGAGTATTTCTGTCGATTCGTGGAACACAGGAATGTCTTTTCAACGTCCCGATACTGGCTCCAAAAGGTGTTCCTGACGCTTCAAGGCTCTCAGGATGGTATCCTGTTATCCGGAGATGTATGGCTTGATGAAACGTATCATTCAGTTATCAGTAGGGATGCTGTTCGTCACGAAGACGGCAAGGAGCTCAGAGGCATCTCCAGGAATCAGCTTTGTATTGGCGTAGCAACGGACAAGAAATGCTCGCTTTTTCTAGTTGAAGATTATGGTAGGCCATCCCAAAAGAAGACATTTGAGACATTTCATAACCACATTGCACCCGGTTCAACGCTAATACACGATAAGGAGCAAACTCATGTGAAGCTCAGCAAAGGGCTTGATCTGAAAAGCACAGTCTATGCTTCGGAAGAATTGAAGGGGGTATCCGATAAAGAGAATCCGCTTGAACCGGTGAACCGGCAACATGCATTGGTAAAACACGTTCTGAATGCTCACGGAGGTTTCCTTCGTGAGAACCTGCAGGGATATCTGGATCTGTTTTCTTTTGTTACCAATCCACCCTATGACCTAGCAGAGAAGGTCGATTCTTTGTTGAATATGGTTTTTCAATATCCTAAATCGCTAAGGTATAGAGACTTCTATCAGTCTAAAACGAGCATTTCGAAACCATAAATGCAACACTATGCAAGTCATGATTTTTTTTATAATGTTTCTAATTCTTCACGTATTAAGTTGGCTTGTTTTTTTACATATGTAACATCTTTTACATCAAATGCTTTAAGAATAGCTTTTTGATGCGCTGTCACGGCATGATCAAGACGATATTTATTGTCCAATTGTCTTATCATTTCAATCTTCTCTAATTCTTTAATAGCAGCTGGTACCGTCATATAATTCGACCTTTTGCCGTTTTTTATCATGGTATCTTTTAAGCATGTATAAATTTTGTTTCTTACTACCAAGGCTACAAATTCAATTAGTATCTTTGCCTTAATAGACTCATCTGACTGTACTCTAAGGCTTTTATTACCTAGATAAGACTTATCTCCACGGAACAATTTTTCAGAATTATCACGGCTCTTATAGAGCGTTAGAGCTTCTTCTGCTGTCATTTTCTTTGATGTTATTATAACAAAATACCCACATAAACGAATTTCTCTATCAATCACATCGTTACGTTCTCTTGCAAACATAAACTTTTGATCTTCTTGTCCTTCGTGGTAATAGATTAAATCAAAGTATTTATCAAACCCATCTATCGTAATCGATTGCCCTTCTCGCTTTTTAAGATACGTTGACATCCGATCTATTTTAGCCTCAACAGTTTCTCTTTCAGCAGCATTCTTTCGACTACTATAATACATGTGAAAATACCTCTCTTTCTCATCAGAAAGATATAGGTGCCTTTTTACGGTCATACCACTCACTTTGTAATTGCGTATGCTGTGTAAACGACTTTCCTCAAAGCTACCTTTATGTTCGGTTATAATCTCACGCACAAGTTTTTTCATGCCTTTTACCATGATTACAAAATCATAATTGCACTTATCCATGTACCGTATATGTTCTTTACTAAAATAGCCTCTGTCTAGAATAAATCCAACTTTCTTATACCCATACCCCTTTGCTTTTTCTAGCATATATTGTAATTGTGAGACATCAACTATACTGCCTGGATACTCCTCATAAAACAAGGGTTCACGATTATTACAGTCATACGCAATAGAGTAGTTAAAGATAGGCTTATCTCCACCATCTTTTGAATGCCCAAACTCTGCTATTTCAACATCGCCAGCTTGGCAGTTCTTATTAGTTGAGTCATAGGAGATATAAATACGTTCTTTATAATTTCTGTTCTCATTCCATTGATTTAGGAATGCAATACTTTGATCTTCAGTTATGCTACTGATGAAATCTGATATCTTAGAATCACTATAAATTCTCATATTTTCTGTAAATAAAGGATGATTATACGCATAGTCAGGATAGTATTGTCCTGCATTGTTCTCAGTGATAATAGCATAGGCAACTAAATCAAGAAATAAATCACTATCTCGGTTGATTATATTCTCAATAATTTCATCTAGCTTATAGTCCTTAATAATTTTTTTTATTATAAGAAACGCCCCTGTACGTAGACAACTACTACGGTCTGTTCGTTCAGTTTCCTCAGGTAATTCTACTTCAGGAAAATATTTTAAGAAATTAGGATTAGGGTACATCATGTGAGGTTCCTCAGCACATACCTTACCAATAGTTGTACGTTTAGGAATATTGTATTTTTTTTCTGGTTTATAAACCCTTGCATACTCATAATTAATATAAGTGACATCTTTAATTGTTTTCTTATAAATCTTACCCTTGATTTGAGGGATTTCTACCTTAAAATCTAAATACATACAAGTCTCCTTTGAGTTGGTATACCAACTCAAATTATATCAAAAAATACCTCAGGAATCAATAGAAAACCATCAATTCCTGAGTTTTTTCAACCATTTGAGCACTCGGTGTTTTATTTGAGTAGGAAATCTACAGGAAGTTCACACTGACTGGAAAATGGCAGGCATAGGAAGCTAGCCCTAAGGAATTAATAAAATATATTTATATCGATTGACAAATATCGATATAAATGTATATATTGTTGTCGTGAACCAAGAAGATAAATATTTATCGATTAGGAGGGCTTGCGATGACAAGAACAATCAAAAAGCAGATAGTCTCAGATGGAGCAGCAACTGCACAGGAACTTGATGTACTTATTGCTAAAGTGAAGAAAGCACAACAGAAGTATGCCGAGTATTCACAAGAACAAGTAGATGAGATCTTTAAACAGGCTGCAATAGCTGCTAATGCAGCACGAATCACGCTTGCAAAGAGTGCCGTTGCTGAGACTGGTATGGGTATCGTAGAAGATAAAGTGATCAAGAATCATTTTGCTTCAGAATTTATCTTTAACAAATATAAGGACACAAAGACCTGCGGGATGATTGAAGATGATAGTTCATTTGGTATCAAGAAGATCGCAGAGCCGATTGGTATTATCTGCGGTATTGTTCCAACCACGAACCCGACATCAACAGTAATATTTAAGGCTTTGATTGCATTGAAAACACGAAATGCCATTGTGTTCTCACCGCATCCAAGAGCTAAAGAATGCACAGTAGCAGCGGCAAGGATCATCAAGGAAGCAGCTGAGAAAGCAGGTGCTCCTGCAGATCTGATCGGCTGGATCAGTGAGCCGTCTATTGAATTGTCGCAGAAGTTGATGAAGCACGAAAAGATCAACCTTATTCTTGCTACCGGGGGACCCGGTATGGTAAAAGCAGCCTATTCATCCGGAAAACCGGCCATTGGAGTAGGAGCAGGTAATACTCCTGCACTTATTGACGAGACTGCAGATATCAGGATGGCTGTCAACTCTATTCTTCTCAGTAAGACTTTCGATAACGGTATTGTCTGCGCCTCAGAGCAGTCAGTCATTGTTCATAAGAAGCTGTATGCCGCAGTGAGAAAAGAGTTTGAGATGCGAGGAGCATACATGCTTAACAGCAAAGAGTTGAAAGCGGTCCAGGCAATCCTCATTGATAAAGAACGCGGTACGGTAAGTCCTGCAGTCGTAGGACAGAAAGCTGTCACTATTGCTGAACTTGCCGGATTGAACGTACCGGAAGCAGCAAAGATCCTTATCGGTGAAGTCAAAGACATCTCGCCTGATGAGCCATTTGCTCATGAGAAGCTGAGTCCCTGTCTTGGGATGTATTCATGTGAGGATTTTGAGGAAGGACTGGACAAGGCTCGAAGACTGGTTGAACTGGGTGGATTCGGCCATACATCAGTACTTTATACTGACGTACTGAATCAAGATCGAATAAAGCGATTCGGAGATGTGGTGAAGACCGGAAGAGTCTTGATCAATATGCCGGCTTCTCAGGGAGCTATCGGTGATATCTACAACTTCAAACTGGAGCCGTCTTTGACTCTGGGCTGCGGAAGTTGGGGCGGAAACTCGGTAAGTGAGAATGTCGGAGTAAAACACCTGCTTAACTTTAAGACTGTAGCGGAAAGGAGAGAAAATATGCTCTGGTTCAAAGTCCCGCCGAAAGTATACTTCAAGTACGGCTGTCTGCCGATCGCATTACAGGAGCTGAAAGGGAAAAGACGATGTTTCATCATCACCGATTCCTATCTTTTTTCAAACGGGTATGTCGAGAGAATCACAAACGTCTTGGAAGAACTCGGCATTGATTGTGAATGTTTCCATCAAGTCAAACCTGATCCGACACTGAGTATGATAAAACAGGGGCTGCAGATACTGAATACCTTTCAGCCGGATGTGATCATCGGTCTTGGAGGCGGATCCCCAATGGATGCTGCCAAGATCATGTGGCTGCTGTATGAGCACCCTGAAGTAACATTCGAGGGTCTGGCTCTTCGATTCATGGATATACGTAAACGAATCTATACTTTCCCTCATATTGGAAAGAAAGCAATGATGGTCGCAATACCTACAACATCAGGTACAGGATCTGAGGTAACCCCCTTTGCGGTCGTGACTGATGATCGAACCGGAATGAAATATCCTATTGCCGATTATGCACTGACCCCTAGTATGGCTATCTTAGATGCAGAATTAGTTGCATCTATGCCGGCAGGCCTTACTGCAGCATCAGGTATCGATGCTCTGACCCATGCAATAGAAGCTTTCACATCAATCATGGCATCTGACTATACCAATGGTACAGCACTTGAGGCCATCAGGATCCTGTTCAAATACCTCCCTGCAGCATATGAGCATGGTGAAGCAGATGTACGAGCACGAGAAAAGGTTCACAATGCATCGAGCATGGCAGGTATGGCATTTGCCAATGCATTCCTGGGAGTATGCCACTCGATGGCGCATAAGCTTGGTGCTGCATTTCATATACCTCACGGTATAGCAAATGCACTTATGATCAGTGAGGTCATCAGGTTTAATGCTACTGATACACCGGTAAAGCAGGCAGCTTTCCCGCAGTATGAGTATCCTACAGCAATATCCCGTTATGCGAGAATTGCTGATTATCTGGGAATCAAAGGAAAGAATGATTCAGATAAAGTAGAGGGACTGATTGAGAATATCGAAGGACTGAAGAAGCGATTACATATACCAGAGAGTATTGAGGCATTCGGTATCGAAGAAAAGAGATTCCTTGCTGAACTTGATGAACTTTCTGAACAGGCTTTTGATGATCAGTGTACTATAGCTAATCCCAGGTACCCATTGATCTCTGAGATCAAGGATATGTATCGATCTGCTTTCTACGGATCAAAGAAGTAGGGTAATGCATGAATACACGCGGGAGCCCCGCGTGTTTGATATATACACTTCCGGGGTGAGAACCTGATAACAGGTCTGCGATACAGTAAAACAGGTCTGCTTCTTATCCTCCTGACCTTGATGATGACACGTATAGACCGTGGTTGTCTTATTGCAGATGCATACAAAAGGACAGCATGTCTTATTCCTGAAAGACCTGTATGAATATACTAGTTCTCACAGGTGCGGGGTTATTCCCCGAAGGTTGTTTTTCCCGGAAGTGATTTTTTACCGATTGGTATGAGGAGTCCGCCATGAAGATAGAAATATGTATGGGAAGCTCTTGCTTTGCCAGGGGGAATGCTCAGGTCCTAAAGACCCTGGAATTGTATGCAGCGCAGTTTCAAGAGCTGGAGATAGAATTGACAGGACATCTGTGTCTTGCGGATTGTTCCAAAGGTCCCAACCTTGTGATTGATGGAGAGCTGTTCCATGGATTGCAGCCTGAAGAAGTTATTTCGCTGATTGAACAGCGAAGAGGTCAAACAGCATAGAGGGGCTGTCCTATGAGATATGAACCAATCTATACAGAGCAGACTGAATGTCGTGACTGCTATAAATGCGTTCGAGTATGTCCTGTAAAAGCTATTCAAGTACAGAATGGAAGTGCAGTGATTATTCATGACCGATGTATCTTTTGTGGGAAGTGTGTGGATATATGTCCGGCGCATGCCAAAAGAATACGAAATGATGTACCGAGAGCACGTCAATTGATCAAAGACCGTGAACATGTCTATGCATCTATTGCCCCGTCATATGTCACAGAGTTCTCAGGATATGAGAAAGAGCTGCTTCAGGCACTGAAAGTGCTGGGGTTCACCGGAATCTCTGAGACCTCGTTAGGTGCTGAGATCGTATCTGAAAAAATAGACAAACTTCTCTCTATTGATCATGAGTTTCCCCTTATATCATCGGCATGTCCGACTGTCGTAGAAGCGATACGGAAATATTATCCTGAACTTATCGGTTTGCTCACACAAATACGTTCTCCTTTAGGCGCTCATGCTATGCTGCTGAGGAAACTGTATGGGGACGATATAGGAATCATCTTCATCGGTCCCTGTATTTCAAAGAAACTTGAGGCAGACAGGAATGCGGGGGCTCCGGATATCGCATTGACTTTTCGAGAGCTGCGTGAATGGTTCTCGGAGTGTGGTGTGGATCTGCACAACCCGGTAACACTGTTAAAGCCTTTACCCGGCAACTATACCGATCCATCTTCTGTATGGTTTGGTCTTGAAGGAGAGGACCCCTCTTCTCATATGAAGACTGAAACCGTATCCCTGGTACCCAGAATGGCCTATAAGACGACCAACTATGCATTAGAGAATGGAATGATCTCTTCACTTGAAGGCGGCGATGTTGAACTACAGGATAGAACAACCAGTATCTCAGGGACCAAAGAGGTCCTGGCATCACTAGAGTGTTTATCAGATTCCCTGTCTCAGGGGCATACTGCACATACGATAATGCCTGCATTCTTTGAACTGCTTAGCTGTGAGGGAGGGTGCATCAATGGTCCTGGATGCCTGGAGCCTATCTCTCCGGTAATCAGGAAGGTCCTGAACAGTCAATATACTCGTTCTCGTATGCGATTATTTGATCATTCACTGCCCGGCAGAAGATTTGAATTGAAAGATTCGGTGAACTATACCTATAACGCGGCACCCAATGCAGAAGAGATGAAGGAGGTCCCTTCGGAGTATGAGATAGAGCAGGCTTTAAAAAGACTCGGGAAGGCAGATGAACAGGAGCGGCTTGACTGCGGCGGATGCGGATATAACTCGTGTCGAGATTTTGCTGTCGCATACATCTCAGGTATGGCAGAACCTGAGATGTGTGTGACCAAGATGCGTAAGCAGGCCCAAAGTAAAGTTGATATGCTGTTGAGAACCCTCCCTATGGGGGTGGTCATCATCGATAACTGCTATCAGATCATTGACTGCAATGCACAGTTCTTGAAGATGTTCTCGTCAATCACCTACGATGCAGACGATCAGGAGTTGAATAAAGTATCAGGGCTTAAATTGAACAGCTTTATTGATCTTAAACCCTATTTGACTGAGGCTTTCTCCGATAATCAATCTGTCTATGAGCGAACTGTTCACTATGAAGACCGGATCATCGATATTACCTTCTTTTCCATAGATAAAAAGTGGCTGTTCGGTGCATTGTTCCAGGATATCACCGAAGTGACTCAGCACAGAGATGCTGTGATGAGGCGTGCCGAAGATGTTATTCAAAAGAATTTACAGAGTGTACAGCAGATCGCATCATTACTGGGAGAGAATGCAGCAGAGACTGAGATTATGTTGAGCTCTCTGATAGATATGTTTGAGTATGATGGTGAAAACGATGGAGAGAGGGAACCATGAGACAAACGAAGTTTGTGATTGATGTTGATTATGCACAATTTTACAAGCATGGACAGCGAATTGGAGGCGATGTGTTTCTTTCCTCGCAGAATCCTGAGAAGAATCGTATTGTCTGTGTACTCTCTGATGGATTAGGCAGCGGAGTAAAGGCAAATGTCTTAGCGAATCTTACCGCTCACATGGCAGAGAAACTCTCATTCAGTCCAATTCATGCGGTACATTCTGCAGAGATTATTATGGACACACTGCCTGTTTGTAAGGAGCGTAAGATCAGCTACTCTACTTTTAGTATTGTTCAAGTACTCTTTAGCGATGGTGATGCGATTGATGCACAGATTATTGAGTATGACAATCCTGCAATACTTCTTTTTGAACAGGCAGAGAGTATTCCGATAGAAAAGAAGAAGATCACTCTGGAAAGACAGAGAGCATTCAAAGAGGAATGTATCTATTCTTCTTCCATACATCTGCAGAATGGACAGCGTTTGATCCTGTTCACAGATGGGGTCACGCAGGCGGGGCTTGGAACGCATCGTTATCCATTGGGATGGCGGCGAAAAGCTGTAGAGGTATATATCGGTGAGGTATTGAAGACCGATCAGCAGGTCTCTTCAAAGTTTCTTGCAACCTCTATCATACAAAAAGCTCGTAGTTTGGATGTAGGAGTTCCCAAAGACGATATCACTTGTGCCGTAATCACGGTCAGACGACCACGGAATCTTGTCATTGCGACGGGGCCTCCGTTTCAAAAGACTGAGGATGCTGAACTGGTCAATCAGGTCGTGCATTTCTCCGGTAAACGCATAATCTCAGGTGGTACGACTGCTCAGATCTTCTCCCGTGAGATGGGAGAGAAAGTGAGGGTGGTCCTATCAAGTGGAACTCAGGATATCCCGCCGATATCGACTATGAAGGGGATTGATCTTGTTACCGAAGGCATGCTCACCCTCAACAGGGTTGCCATAGAATTAGAGAAAAGGACAGCACCTGAGCAATTACCGCATCATGCCGTCAGAGCATATCTGGAGTTGCTGTCGAGCAGTGATCGTGTCTTCTTTATCGTCGGGACAAGGATCAATGAAGCACATCAGGATCCGAATGTTCCTTTTGAGATTGGGATACGGCGAACAATTATTCACAGGATTAGAAATATCCTTGAGAAGTCCTATCTTAAAGAGACTTCTATTACGTATATCTGAAGTTAAGGAGTAGTAGGAGAATGAAAAGAACACATATAGAGATATGCACCGGTACGGCGTGTTTTGTTATGGGCGGGGCAGATCTGCTCCTGCTGAAAGAAGAGCTCTTAACCCGTTGGAAACAGTATGGTGTCACTGAGACGATAATAGATACATACGTGCATATATCGGGAACGCCATGTGCCGGGCATTGCAGGAATTCGACGATGAAGCCTCCTTTTATCACGATCGATGGAAAACTTATCGGGAGTGCTTCTCTCGATGCTGTAGTAGAGCTTCTTTTCCCCTATATCATCCCATCTCTCGAGGAACTGCACAACAGGAGTACATAGTATGCTGACCAAAAAGAATCAATACACCTATCTTCGCAGAGAGCTTGCCGCTGCACTAGTATATCTCTATCGTAAAGGCACACTTGAAGAACGGATAGATACGATCCCCGTCGAAATGATACCTAAAGATCATGCAAGTTCACGGTGCTGTATCTACAAGGATCGAGCAATGATTCGCAGCCGATTACTCTCATTGATGGGGGTGGATCTTGAAGAGGATGACGATGAGGTGTCGTTGCTGAGCGCCTATGCAAAGAATGCGATACATCAGGAAATAAAACCTTTTCCTGTTCTTACCACAATCACTGCGGGGTGCAGTGCCTGTATTAAGAGTCAGTATCGTGTGTCTGAGCTGTGTCGAGGATGTCTTGCCCGACCATGTGTTACCAACTGTCCCAAGAATGCGATCACGTTCAAAGATCATAAGGCATGTATCGATACTGAACTTTGTGTGAACTGTGGCAAGTGTAAACAGGTCTGCCCATTCAATGTAATACTCTATATCCCTCTTCCCTGTGAAGAGGCATGTCCTGTGGGAGCAATCAAGAGGGACATCAATGGGCAGATCCATATAGACCGTGAGTCATGCATAGACTGCGGGAAATGTTCTCGAGCATGTCCTTTCGGAGCTATTGTTGAACGAAGTCAGATAATCCCAGTTGCAGTAAAATTGACTTCAGATGCACATGTCACAGCACTCTGTGCTCCATCGATCGATGGACAGTTTCCAGGAACCCTGAGACAAGTCATAACAGCGATTAAGAAATTAGGCTTTGATACCGTTATAGAAGTTGCTGAAGGAGCCGAAAAGACGGTCGAACATGAAGCGAAAGAAGTCTTGGCACGTCGAGAAGATGAACCATTTATGACAACTTCCTGCTGCAGTGCATTCGTCTCCTGTATCAACAAGCATATTCCTCAGCTTCGTGAACGGGTTTCACATACCCGCAGTCCTATGGCATACACTGCGGAAAAGGCCAAGGATGATTGTTCTGATACCTTTACGGTCTTTATCGGTCCCTGCATCGCGAAAAAACAGGAGGGTGCATTGGATCCGAATGTAGATGCAGTGATAACCTTTGAAGAACTGGCGGCATTCTTTGTTGCCTGGGATATTGATGTACAGGAGCTGGAGGAATCTCATATCACTCTGGATGAACTCCCGCGGAAATTCGCACTGGCAGGAGGAGTAGTAGAATCGGTATGCAAGGTGATCCCTAAGGACAAAGCGGTCCGCACTCAGCAGATTGACGGATTGACTCGGAAGAGTGTCACACTGATGAAAACATGGGGAAGACGTCCTCCCGATACAGATCTCGTTGAAGTGATGTGCTGTGAAGGCGGGTGTGTAGGGGGACCGGGCTGTGTCGTGGATGCACGACTTGCCAGACGTCGGTTCGAGAAAAGATAAAACCCGGTTGGACGTTGATCCGATCAGACCGCTGGGAAAACAGTTCCTCTAGTCCCTGATCCGTATAATCATATTCACGCCGAACAATACCGTATCACCTACGACAGAGCGTGTATGGACTGCACAGAATAAATGACATAGTCAGTATGTTCTTATCGATCACATAGGGTACAGGAGAAAGATCTTATCATACCGGAGGAGAGAAGAAGGGCTATCTGAATTCTATGATTCGGATAGCCCTGATGATTTTGGGAATCGTCTGAATTATATATATGGCCGCCAGCAGATGTCTGTAAGTTCTGCAGGCAGTATCATAATCTTAATTACCGTAGTATGCTGCTGTGTAGAGGGCTTTAACATCCTCAACAGTAGGTTCACCCGGATTGGTCACGGTACAGGGGTCTGCAAGTGCATGAGCACTCATCCTGTCAATGACTGTCTTGAATTTGTCTTCTGAAAAATCAACTTCATCACAATCTTTGAATGAAGCTGGGATATGAAGAGATCTATTGAGTCTTTTGATATTCTCTACCAGATCCTTGATCCCCAGTCGTTTCTCGACAAGATCATACGCATCAGTGAACTGTCTGTTGTAGGGGATGACGTAGGGCATAAGAATTGCATTGGCAAGGCCGTGGGTCACGCCGAATTCTCCGCCGATCTTATGGGCAAGTGAGTGAATCAGCCCCAGTGAAGCATTGGTAAATGCCATACCGGCTAATGTTGAAGCATTATGCATATTAGTCCTTGCTGCCATGTTATCCGCATCGATATATGCTGTTTCAAGATTAGCTGCGACAAGTTCGATTGCTTCTAATGCATATGGTGTGGTGAATGAAGTAGCAGCTTTTGATGCAGCAGCTTCAAGAGCATGAGCTAAGACATCCATCCCGGTATTAGCTGTGATATGCGGAGGCATCTTTGCAGGAATGAGCGGGTCAAGAATCGCTAGATCGGGTACGATCTCTCCTGAGACGATTGGATATTTTATATGACTGGCCGGATCAGTGATGATGGAGAATGCCGTGATCTCTGAAGCTGTCCCGCTTGTAGACGGGACAGCGGCGAATCTTGCCTTATTTCTCAGAGCAGGCATGGTCCCCGGTGTCAGGATGTCTTGTAAGGAGAGCTCTGGGTGTTCATAAAAACACCACATAATCTTTGCTGCATCTATGGCGGATCCTCCGCCGATCGCTATAATCCAATCCGGCTGAAAAGTTGACATAGCTTTTGCACCTGAACGAATTGTGGCTATTGACGGGTTTGGTTCGACCCCATCAATGACTGCAGTCTCCATTCCTGCTTTTCTCAAGTATTCTTGTGCCTCTGCTAGAAAACCAAATCGTTTCATAGAACTTCCGCCGGTTACTAAAACAGCCTTCTTGCCGGTAAGTTCAGCAAGTCTTGCTAAAGAACCTTCTCCATACACTATATTTCTAGGAACTGAAAACGTGTAAAAACTCATAAAATGGACTCCTATTAATATTTCTTTATCGATTCTAATATATCGATAAAGAAATATTGTGTCAAGTGTCTGGTCCTGGTCTATATTGATAATGGAAAAATTGATAAGAGCCTGAAGTCCCTGTTGACAAAACCTTTTTATATGGTGATTATTACTGCATAAAAGCAATGATAGAGACGAGTAGAAGATAGAGCCATTATGAGAGAAAGTATCCGGATAGGTTGAGAGATACTCAATGAGCTTCCTTTGAACACCCCTCTTGAGCTGCGATTCGAACGATTACAAAAAAGATGATCAAGTAGACTTCGCCGTATCTCTGCGTTAAAGAGCAAATGAAGCGCTATCGTTGAGGATGCTCAACGGTGGAAGTAAGGTGGAACCGCGGAAGATGTTAGGGTAGCCGGTTTTAAAATACGGTAGAGAAAAGAACCTTTATATTTTTCGTCCTTACAGAGTGAAGATGTGATATGCATGTCTTCGTACTGTGTGAGAGGACGTGGAATATAGAGGTTTTTTTGCGTTTGGAATACCAGCGGCAAGGTGAGGAGTATTTATATGGCAAAAGATAATGATGAAAAACTACAAAGAATTCGGCACTCGATGGCTCATGTGATGGCTGAAGCAGTGCTGCAGATGTTCCCGGATGCCAAAACAGCTATAGGACCGGCAATAGATACAGGGTTTTACTATGACTTTGACTTTCCGAGGCAACTTGTCTCTGATGACCTCGATGAGATCTCAGAGAGAATGAAACGCATCATCAAAGAACAGAAAGACTTCGTGAGAAAAGTCATTTCCAGAGAAGAGGCACAAGAGCTCTTTAAGGATCAATACTATAAATTGAAGCTGCTCAAGGCAATACCGGAGGGTGAAGAAGTCTCCATCTATGAACAGGGTGACTTCGTGGATCTTTGCAGAGGGCCCCATGTGGTAAACACCAGGCAGCTTAATCCTCAGGCATTCAAGCTCCTTTCCATCGCAGGTGCCTACTGGAGGGGAAAAGAGACAAACCCCATGCTTACACGTATCTATGGTACTGCATGGACAACCCCAAAAGAGCTCAGACGCTATCTTAAGTATCTTGAGGATGTAGAGAAGCGAGACCATCGAAAACTGGGTAAAGAGTTGGATCTCTTCTCTCTGCATGAAGAAGCAGGTCCTGGCCTTGTCTATTGGCATCCGAAGGGTGCCCGTATTCGTCTTGCTATAGAGGACTTCTGGCGTGAGCAGCACTATAAGAATGGATATGAGATGGTGTATACACCGCATGTCGGGAAAGCATGGCTCTGGGAAACTTCCGGCCACTTGGATTTCTATAAAGAGAGTATGTATCCGGCAATGAAGATGGACAAGGCCGACTACTATGTCAAGCCGATGAACTGTCCGTTTCATATTATGATCTATAACACTAGCAAACATTCATATAGGGATCTGCCTTGCAGGTGGGCCGAACTAGGTACAGTCTATCGATATGAGAAGGCTGGTGCGCTTCACGGACTCATGCGGGTGAGGGGGTTTACCCAAGATGATGCTCATATCATCTGTACCCCTGAACAGATAGAAGCTGAGATCCTCGAAGTCCTGCGTTTTTCGCTCTTTATGCTTCGTTCATTCGGGTTCACTGAAATACGTGCTTATCTCTCTACTATGCCTGAGAAGAGCGTCGGGGATGCTGCTAAGTGGGCCGTTGCTACGGAGTCTCTCCGCAAAGCTATCGAAAAAGAAGGATTGTCCTATAGCGTTGATGATGGCGGAGGTGCTTTCTATGGCCCGAAGATCGACTTGAAGATCAAAGATGCCATTGGGCGTGAATGGCAGCTATCAACTATACAGTTTGATTTCAACCTGCCTGAACGATTCAAAATGACCTTTGTGGATAGTGACGGTGAAGAAAAACAGCCATACGTAGTGCATAGAGCGTTACTTGGTTCTCTAGAACGTTTCTTTGGTGTGCTTATCGAACATTATGCCGGAGCATTCCCCCCATGGCTGGCGCCCGAGCAGGTAAGAGTTATCCCTGTTGCTGAACCATTCATCGAGTATGGGGAAAAGGTAGTACAACTACTGAAAGAGGAAGGGTATAGAGCCTCTGGAGACTTTGGGACTAATCGTCTGAATGCAAAGATCAGGAATGCACAAAAGGAGAAGATCCCCTATATGCTGATCCTTGGAGAAAAAGAACAGCATGGTAGTTCCGTCTCTGTGCGGTACCGTGATGGTAAACAGGAAAACGGTGTCCCCCTTGAAGATTTTGTAGTATTCTTGAAGCAAAAGATCGATCTGAAAGAAGTGCTCTAAATAGGCCTGTCTTGATTTGTATTTCTACTGCGGCCGCCAATAAGGACTTGGGAAGATCTAGGAGTAAATATATGCATAAGAAAAAAGAATTTGAGTCGCTGAAATCTCTCGATACCGAGATCACCCTGTTGGAACAGACAGCAGCCTTGCTTGAGTGGGATGAGGAGACTCAGATGCCGCGTGAGGGGGTGCAGGGAAGGGCTGAGCAGTTATCCCTGATCCGAGGGTATATTTATGACAAGAAGACTTCGTCTCAAATTGAAGACCTTTCAATAGCGCTGCAGCAGGATGATGATACCTGTTCTGATGTACAAAAGGCGATGATTCGTATCTATAGAAGAGAATATGAACAGACGATAAAGATTCCAAAGCAGTTAGTCCTCGATATGAGTGATGCGAAGAGTAAGGGTCAGGTAGCATGGGCACAAGCTCGTAAAGCTGATGATTTCTCACAGTTCAGTTCATATCTTGAACGCATAATAACGCTAGAAAGAGCATATGCTGATGCCCTAGGCTATGAAGAGCATCCCTATGATGCCCTGCTTGATCAGTATGAGCAGGGAATGACGACACAGCTGGTGACGGATGTGTTTAAACCATTGAAAAAGTCGGTATCTACTCTTTTAGCCCGTATTGTCTCTCAGCCCCAAGTGGATGATACATTTCTCTATGAGTCGTATCCTAAGGAACTTCAAGATAAATTCGGACGTATGGTCCTTCAGAATATGGGATTCGATTTTTCCCGTGCCCATATGTCAGAATCTGTTCATCCCTTCACGACTACGGTCGGGCCTGATGATATCAGAATCACTACCCGGTATGATGAGCCCTCAGTCAGCAGTCCTCTTTTTAGTACGATCCATGAGGGGGGACATGCCCTCTATGAGTTGGGTGCCTCGAATAGGATCACCCGGGGAACAGTATTGGCACAAGGGGTCTCGATGTCTGTGCATGAGAGTCAGTCCAGACTGTGGGAAAATATAATAGGACGAAGTGATGAGTTCTGGCATTATTACTATCCGCAAATGCAGAAGATATTTCCGTCTCAGCTTGCAGATGTCTCACAAGAAGCATTTATTCGCGGAATCAACAAAGTTGAACCTTCCATGATACGGGTTAATGCGGACGAGGTATCCTACAATCTGCATATTATTCTACGGTTTGAACTGGAAAAAGCTCTGATTACAGGGGACCTTTCAGTGAAAGATCTTCCTGCTGCCTGGAATGATACCATGAAGAGTCTGATAGGGGTGGTACCAAACAGTGATGCTGAAGGAGTACTGCAGGATGTACATTGGTCAGCAGGTCTTATCGGGTATTTTCCTACCTACGTATTGGGTAATCTGTTCGGTGCCCAGTTCTACCGGACTATGTGTCAGCAGCTGCCGAATTCGCAGGATATGATTGCTCGAGGAGAACTACAGAGGGTCGGCTCCTGGCTTAATCATAATATTTATCAATACGGGAGCATTTACCCCCCGCAGGACCTGCTTATGCGCGTGACAGGTGAAAGACTTAATAGTTCATACTTCATTACGTATCTTACTGAAAAATATCAAAATCTCTATGGTTTGACATAGGAGGATTCATATGAATCTACCAAATAAACTTACGGTGACACGGCTGCTCTTAGCCCCGCTGTTCTTTGTGCTTTATTTTCTTCCGCTCTGGACGGGGAGTACCTCTCATCTCTTTACATGGTTATTACTCATCGTCTATTTTCTGATAGAGATGAGTGATCTCTTTGATGGGATCATAGCGCGGAAATATAACATGGTGACTGATCTGGGGAAGGTTATGGATCCGTTCGCAGATGTCATAAGTAGAATGACCTATTTTATCTGCCTCTCTTTCGATGGTGTTATGCCACTTTGGGTGTTCTTGATCATTCTCTATCGCGAATTGGCAGTCACGTTTCTACGTATGGTTCTTATGCGTAAGGGAGTTGTCCTGGCTGCCTCTATGTGGGGTAAGGCTAAAGCTGTCTCGTATGCAGTATCTGCAATACTTGGAATTATCTATGTTGGACTTGATCGCCTGCTTGGTCCTTATGCATGGCTCGATCTCTATGCATCAGTACTCTGGTGGGTCTTCGTCCTAGCTGCTTGCACTTCGGTTCTCTCCTTCATCACGTATCTTAAGGATTCAAAGAAGTATCTTTCCGATATGAGTGCCTGAATATCTGCGATAGTAAGGGAGAAGTATAACGATGAAGAGCTTACAAGATACTGATATGCCGTTGTTTCGTCCTGTCCGCTATGTCCTGACAGATGTTGATGATACTCTGACCACCCACGGGAAGCTCTATCCGGAAACACTTCAGGCCTTGTGGGATCTTCATGATGCCGAATATATTATCATACTGGTAACCGGAGGTTCAGCCGGCTGGGCAGATACCTATTTGCGTCAATGGCCCATCGATGCAGTGATCAGCGAGAGCGGAGCGCTGGCGTACTATATGAACGAGGGAAAGCGTGATGTGTTATATCATCCCTCTATTATTCGTTCTGGTTATAAAGAACGTGCTGACCGTTTTATTGCACTGGTACGATCCAAGATCCCTGAAAGTAAACTCTCAAGTGATCAATTCTGCAGGCTTTTCGATATTGCATTTGATCACCATGATGAAAGACCCTATATGTCTCAAGAGGGTATCGATGCTATCAAGAAATTGTGTCAAAGCGAGGGCCTCTCGTATGGAGTAAGTTCCATCCATGTGAATTGCTGGTTCGGTACCTACGATAAGTTATCGATGGTGGATCTTTTTATGGGTCAGAGATATGGTCTTTCACCTGATGAGATTCGAAGAGAGTCAATCTATTGCGGAGACTCGGCAAATGATATTCCGCTGTTCAAATCCTTTCCGCTCTCTGTCGGCGTGGGAAGTGTAAGCTCTGCCAGTCTAGCTGCAGAAGATAGACCGGTTTTTTGTGCTGAGAAAGAAGGCGGAGCTGGTTTTGTTGAGATGGCGAAAGTTCTTTTGGATATATGATTTACTTGTTCTTCCGAGTTGGGAGATGTGGTATATATGATACATCGATCAGGAAAAAAGAGAAAAGACCTTAATAGTCATTGACATAAGGTGGTGGTTTTGGTATAACTGTTGAGCGCGCTGAGGG
>CAYYPJ010000027.1:0-18672 GCA_964473495.1 uncultured Spirochaetales bacterium | reverse complement strand
CTTGAGAAGCCTGATGTGGAATATATCGAAGGACTTTCCCCTGCAATAGCGATAAAACAGAAGAGCACGCACAGAAATCCCCGATCCACTGTGGGTACCGTAACTGAAATATATGACTATTACCGTCTCTTATGGGCACGAATAGGTGAACCGCATTGTCCGGAGTGTGGAAGAATCATACAGGAACAATCTATAGATCAGATCATTGAGAAAGTATCTGAGTATGAAGTGAACAGCCGGCTGCTTATCCTCTCTCCTGTAGTTACCGGTAAGAAAGGAGAACATCATAAGATCCTGGAAGATGCAAAGAAGGCTGGATTCATACGTGCAAGGATAGATAAGAAAGTCGTCATGCTTGATGAAGAGATATCTTTGGACAAAAAGCGAAAGCATACTATAGAGATCGTAGTCGATCGTTTGATTCTTCGTGATGATACCAAGAAGAGACTTGTCAGTTCAATTGAATCAGCATTAGAGCTCTCAGAGGGAATAGTCACGGTGCAAAGAGTATATTCGGATGGGACTGAGCGTGATGAGACCTTCTCTGAGAAGAATTCCTGTACGTTCTGCGGTATCAGTCTGCCGGAATTAGAACCAAGATTCTTTTCTTTCAATAATCCGTATGGTGCATGTCCCGAGTGCAATGGTATTGGATATATGACTTCTTTTGACCCGCATCTGATTATCCCTGATAAGAGTAGATCGTTCAACCAGGGTGGTATTGCCACGATGAATCCTGATGTGGCATGGAATCGGTCTCTGATGTCGTCATTCGCAAAACATTTCTCATTTTCATTGGATCTGCCTTTTGAACAACTACCTGAAGATGTTTTTCAGAAACTGCTGTTCGGTACTAAAGAGCGAATACATATAAAATATGTGAATGAGCGTAACAATGGGGTTTATGAATACGAGAAGGCCTTTCCTGGAGTGGTCAATGACTTGAAACGTCGCTATTATGAGACAAATTCTCAAGGAATCAGAAAATGGTTAGACGGATTCATGACCAAAGACCTCTGTCATGCATGTAAGGGAAGACGATTACGAAAAGAGAGCCTTGCCGTACTGATCAATAAGAAGAATATTTCAGAAGTTACCGCTTATTCAGTAAAAGAGGCGATCTGTTTCTTCAACGAGCTCACGCTGTCAGAGACTGACATAAAGATAAGTGAGCAGATACTTAAAGAGATCCTCGTTCGATTACATTTTCTTGAACAGGTCGGACTTGACTATCTGACACTTGATCGTATTGCGGCGACCCTGTCAGGCGGTGAAGCTCAGCGTATAAGATTGGCAACACAGATAGGTTCTTCACTGACAGGAGTGTTGTATGTGCTTGATGAACCGACAATAGGGCTGCATCAGCGAGATAACAAGAGATTGATAAAGACATTGAAGAACCTACGTGATCTCGGGAACACACTTATCGTGGTAGAGCATGACGAGAGGACATTGCGTGAAGCAGATTATATAGTCGATCTTGGTCCGGGCGCAGGAATCCATGGCGGCAGGATTACTGCACAGGGAACGCCGGAAGAGGTGGCTGGGGAATCGGGAAGTATCACCGGACAGTATTTAAGCGGTAAGTTGCATATACCTGTTCCTCAAGAGAGACGTGCAGGCAATGGTAACGCTATCTGTGTGTATAATGCATATAGGAATAATCTAAAACATATAGATGTGAGATTCCCATTAGGAGAACTTATAGTGATCACCGGTGTATCAGGATCAGGGAAATCAAGTTTACTCAATGAGACGCTCTATCCTGCTATGCATGACACATTATTGAAGAACCCCATACAAAACCTTGAGTGTGATCGTATAACGGGACTTGAGTTCATCGATAAAGTGATCAATATCGATCAGAGTTCTATCGGCAGGACACCGCGATCGAATCCTGCTACCTATATAGGGCTTTTTACCCCTATACGTGAGCTGTTCGCTTCACTTCCGGAGTCAAAGGCAAGAGGGTATAGTGCTGGAAGATTCTCTTTTAATGTGAAGGGAGGACGTTGTGAGAACTGTCGAGGTGATGGTACCCTGAAGATTGAAATGCAGTTTCTCCCGGATGTATACGTTTCCTGTGATGTCTGCGGGGGAAAGCGATTCAATAAGGAGACCTTGGAGATACGTTACAAGGGGAAGAACATCCATGATGTATTAGAAATGACTGTCGAACAGGCCTATGATTTCTTTGCGTCGATAACAAAGATACGGAGAAAGCTGGAGATGTTGAAGTCAGTGGGACTTGAGTATATCAAACTTGGCCAATCGGCTCTGACATTGTCAGGAGGTGAAGCGCAACGGGTGAAACTCAGCCTAGAGCTCTCTAAGCGCAGCACCGGGAAGACATTCTATATACTTGATGAACCAACAACAGGTTTGCATTTCGCCGATATCAAGCGATTGATGGAAGTTCTTGAACGTCTTGTTAATCTAGGGAATACGGTAGTGCTGATAGAACATAATATGGATGTGATCAAAGTAGCAGATCATGTCATTGACCTTGGCCCGGAAGGTGGTGACATGGGTGGGAGGATCCTCTGTGAAGGTACCCCCGAAGAAATTGCTGCTTGTGATAGCTCCTATACGGGGCACTATTTAACCCAGGTCCTAGATGCATAGATCACGATGGTATGGGCTGATACTAGTATACTTCCTTGTTTTTCAATTCATTTTTGCTGACAACGGTGCGTTATCTGATCTTCAACGGTCAAGCTATACCTATGATATAGCATTATCTTCATTATCAGAGTTACAATCCTGGGCTGAACGACTTGGCATCTCTCATAGCGGCACGAAGGAGAACCTCCAGCAGAGGCTGTATGATCATTATGATATAGTGCAACGATCGTTAACTTTACCCTCTGACGTGAAGGACTCTGAAGAAATGACTATACAGATCGTCCATGCCGATACAGTGACCTATAGCGACGTGATCATCCTCAAGGGTGCCGTTGAGATCAAATTATCTCACCACGATGATAAGTCCACTTCATACTTGATAGCAGATAACGTGGTGATCGATCAGCAGCGTAAACGTGTAGCGGCGTTTGGGGATGCCTCTGTCAAAACGGATAAAGAGGGGATCGCAAAATCCTATACAGCTGACAGTTTCGTTTTCAGCTATGAGGGCTATGAAGGTTTTGATGGAGTACTTCTGCATGCTGTCACTCGAGCCGTTCGTGAGAATAGCGATAAAGATAGTGTAGAGTTCTATCTTACCGGTAAGAAGGTGATCATCGATGATGATGTGATGATCCTTGATCAAAGCTACTTCACTTCAGATATAGCAGAATCCTACTACGGACTGCAGGCAGCAAAAATGAAAGTCTTACCCGATGGGGATTGGTTCCTGTATCGAGCGATATTGAAACTCGGCAGGGTCCCGATTCTCTATTTTCCTGCATTCTACTATCCAGCAGACAGATTCTTCTTTAATCCGGCTTTTGGGTTTGATATGACAAGAGGTATGTTCATAAACACAACAACGTATATATTCGGATCCAAGAAGCTGAAGGCTGATACTGATGAGGACTCTTTCTCAACGTTCATGAAGGTATCTTCTCAGAAAGTTACTCCGTTCATGAGACGGAATGGTGCTATTATGCAGTATGTGCCTGAAGCCTCCAATAGCATTGAAGCTTGGGCGGAAGAGAGTGATTCGTATCTATCATTACAGTTTGATGCATATGAGAGGAGTGGTTTTCTTGTCGGAGTAGAGTCATCACTGCATGATCTTCTGGGCATAGATGAGGTATTGTTCTATGGAGGGGCTGGATATTCCGAAGGCGGATCACTGCGATATATGGTCGACTCAAGTATGACTATTGAGACAAAGAATGTGAATATTTCACTCCAAATACCCATTTACTCTGATCCGGATAGTAAAGAGATGTTTCGCAATAGAAAAGCGAAGTTTGAAATAGACAACATCTTCTCCGGGAATGTCTTTACCAGAACTTACTCGAAAGTCAATAATTATACCTGGCTGGCAAAGATGGATGCTAGATGGGATATTGATTATCTAGATCCCTATGTTGATGAATTACAGATTAACAATCTTGATGTATTGGTGAATTGGGGGTCCTATGATGAATCATCTGATACGTATGTGATTGATTCACTAGAGAGTCCCAATGCACAGGTGCAGGTGTCAGGGACGATCTTTGATTTTTCTATTGACTCTGATCCTGAGCGATCCTCTGCTGAAGAGCATACGGGACCTGTGGCTTTTGAACTGGATGATCCATTCTCCCGGACAACAGGGGAGGGGGTCGGAAGGGAACAAGAGCTCCGTGATCCTATAGATTCTCTCTTAGCTGCGACCATTGAAGATCCCCATCCATCTGATCATATCGCATATGACCCCACAGAAAGTGAACAGAGGAAGTTGTTTACTTCATCGTTAACCTATCGTATCAGCGATGAACTGAAGAATAGACTGATCTATCAAGATGCGGCTAGGTTGTATACAGATTTTGAACATACCCTCTCTGCTGATTTTGCATTATCAATGGGAATACTTGATAACATGTTAACAGTTGATGAATCAATAAGACCTCAGTACAATGTTGACAATAGGATTTTTCAAGATCCCAGTAGCCCCGGGTATGAAAACCAATCGTATCAGATGACACAGGATCTGCATATGAAGTTCTCACCTCTTCAGCTTTCCTATCAATACAAGTCCTATCTCCTCCAAAGCGATGATAATAGAGATTCTGTGATCAAGCATACACTCTCTACAGTCCATTCCTTGGATATCTTTAAATCAAAATGGAATCTATCAACACGATTCAATCTTCCTCCTTTAGAACCTGCATTCACGCCGAATTTATCCATCAGTATAGATCCTGTGAAAATTGGTACGAAGATAACCTATAGATATGATGAGGATTCTGATACATGGTCATTCTCACCTATGCAGTTATCTGCTAAAGTCGATCTATATGGGAATTCCTACGGCAAGATCGTCGTTGATTATGACCATGAGAAGATCGATGCTGCTGCCTGTGAGGCATCATTGCTGCTGGGACTCATGGATGGACTGGATTTAAGTGGATCCGCGGCAATGTCTTTAAGTGATTATCATATATCTGATGTGAAGACAAAACTTACCTATAAAGATGCCAGTATCGCTCTGTGGTATGAGTATATACCGCAAAATACCCCACATTTTGACCAGGGTCTCCGACTGACGGCTTTCAAACTGGACTCCGGCCATATCACGTATGCGGCGAAAAGATGGTATGATCGGATTGAGATGCGAGCAGGTATAGATACCTCATGGTATCTTGATTTTACCGATTTTCGTGATAATATTTGGGATGTGAGTTTTTCTTTTGATTTATCCATTGCTGAATTCATTGATATTTCTATACGTTCAGTATCAAAGAATACTGCAACATATATATATTTCCCGAGGTTCAGCGAAGAGAATGATCTCGGATTCTTCAAAGATGTGCTTATGTCAATGAATATCTTCAATAATGCTGATCGACTTGCATCGAATTTTAATCTTGATTCGATCCAGATTGGTATAGTGCATTATATGCAGGATTGGGATCTGCATGCTGATGTCGATGGAAAGATAGGATATAATGATAAAAGCAGCAACTGGGAGTGGCAGCCTACAGTTTCAGTGTATGTGCAGTGGAAGGCAATACCTGAATTAGATTTTGAGACTGTGATCAAGCGATATCAGGGTTCTTATGATATCATAACGAAATAACAGAAGTTCATTGGAGTGATTATTTGAAGATAGTAGTCGACGACGATAATGTGTTACGGGTTGTATGTGGCAGAGATGATTCAAATATTAAATATATTGAGAAAGTGATAGGTGTGAAAGTCTACTATAGGGGGAATACTATAGAGATCACTGACAATCTTCCTGAAGAGAAACGAGACGTGATCACGTCATTGTTCCAGAATATTGTTGATTTGGCACAAAAAGGGTACGATATCGATGAATATCAGGTTAAGCTCATGTATGATGATCTATGCAAAGGGAAAGGGATACCTTCAGAACCCATCCCTGACCATATTTCCATCCTGGTCGATGGAAAGCATATTCAGCCAAAGAGCAGTAACCAACGTACCTATGTGAAAGCTATGCTTGATAAACAGGTGGTCTTCGGTATCGGACCTGCCGGTACAGGAAAGACCTTTCTGGCAATCGCAAAAGCGTTAGAACAGTTACAGCAGGGGGACGTCAATAAGATTGTATTAACTCGACCAGTCGTCGAAGCAGGCGAGAGTCTTGGTTTCTTACCCGGTGACTTGACACAGAAGATATCCCCATACTTGAAACCGTTGTACGATGCTATGGAGATGCTTATGCCACTGTCCAGCATCAAGAAGATGGAGGATCAAGGGCTTATTGAGATAGCACCACTTGCCTATATGAGAGGAAGAAGTCTGCAGAATTCTTTCATCATCTTAGATGAGGCACAAAATACAACGAAAGAACAGATGATGATGTTCTTGACCAGAATTGGATTTGGGACTAAAGCTATCATCACCGGGGATGTGACTCAAATAGACCTTCCAAAACGAATAACATCCGGATTATTGCATGCATCCAGGTTACTTGATGGTATAACTGGTATAGAATCAGTATATATGAATTCTACAGATGTCGTACGAAGTATATTGGTAAAGAGAATAATTGATGCATATGAAAAAGATAAAGAGAAAGAGAACTAAAGATCATATCCTAACTCGGCGTGACATCATCATACTGATTTCTCTCCTTGCAGCAGTAGTTGTTATGATCTCATTTGCTGACGTATTTCAGCACAAGGCACTTGTCGAAGTTATCGACAAGAATGTATTGGGTCTGAAGGCTGGAGATATAGCGACTAAAGATGTTGTTGCAAAAGATGCAGTCTATTATATCGATTCACTAGCGACTGAAGATCTTCAGCAGGAAGCTGTTGATTCCGTTATCCCGGTTTTTAGGGTATCATTGACAAGATCATTATATGTTCTTGAGCAGCTGAGTTCAGTGAAAACTGTATTACTTTCTGAAGATTTAAGTGATAAGGAAAAGATCAGACAGTTGGAAACACAGGGAATAGATCAACTTTTCATTGGTAATGACCTACAGAACATGCTTTCCTATACTGATGATGAACTGAATTTTCTCTTTTCATTCTCAGAAGAGTTGCTCATTCAACTCTTTAAGATCGGTATCTATGGGCAGCAGGAACTTGCCCTGTCAGGTTCTCCAACTGAGATCCAACTTGTACGGATAGATAGTTCTGGTAAAAACAAAACCGATATAGTGAAGATCGATACACTACTTACGATGGATACTCTTCCGGAGTATCTCTCTCACTTGCTTGAGAGTAAGAGCGACAGACTCCACGGGTTTAAAGATGCCGTTATCAAAGTAGTAGATACTCTGGCAACCGAGAATGTCATCTATGATAGTATTACTACACAGAAGATGCGTAAAGATGCTCGACAGAGCATATCACCCGTCATAAAGACTATCGAGAAAGGAGAGTTAGTCTTAAAATCAGGGTTTCTGGTCACTGATGAAGCTGTAGAAAAAATACGAGCACTGGAACAGGGGAAGGTGAGCCAGTCTCCTATCGAGATTATCGGTAGAGTACTGTTTTATCTGATACTCACGATAACATTTGCATCGCTTGTCTATCGAATGATCCCGAACACGCTCCGTAAGAAACAATACCTCTACATCATCGTATCGCTGGTTTTGATCTACATCAGTATCTATTCAGCCATCATCCTGCAGCTGTTTGATAGAAATATCATTTTTGTTGCGATCTATACGCCGATAATACTGTTTTCCATGTTAGTCACTATTATCATCAATAAGAATGTATCTATAGCTGTCACTGCATATCTCTCTCTTATTGCTTTCAGCATACCAGAAATACATATTATCGGGATGCTCTACATCGTTTCTTTGGGAGTGAGTGGAGCATTGATAGTGAACAATGCCAAACGAAGGATTGATTTGATAAGATCCACCGGGATTGTGTCAGTCCTGAGTGTGCTGCTCTGTATTGAGATCGGGCTTGTCTTCAATGAGGACCTGGATTGGTTCACAACGCATGGGCTTACTGCCGGTATCGTATCAATGATCTCAGGGATCATTGTAGTCGTCGTCCTTCCGATACTTGAGCATATCTTCAATCTACCAACAGGGTTTCGTTTGATAGAATTGACGACGATGAACTCTAAGGTCCTTAAGCGGATGGCCGTGATGGCTCGCGGGACCTACAGCCATTCTGTTGCTGTTGCTGATCTGGCAGAGACTGCCTGTGAGGCAATAGGAGTAAATCATCTTCTTGCTCGAGTGGGGGCATATTATCATGACATAGGTAAGTTGGATCAGCCTGAATATTTTATAGAGAACCAGAAAGGCGGCAACAAGCATGATGATCTCAAACCAAGTCTATCGGTCGTCGTGATAAAATCACATGTGAAAGTGGGTATAGAGAAGGCAAAGGCTATTGGATTACCGCAAGAGGTAATTGACATCATAGCACAACATCATGGAAGCGATGTGATAAGCTATTTTTACCGAGAGGCTTTGATGAACAATGAGAATGGCAGTAAGATCGCCCCTGAGGACTTCTCCTACAATGGGACTCCCCCCATGACAAAAGAGGCCGCAGTGGTTATGCTGGCTGATAGTGTGGATGCTGTTTCAAGGACCTTGAAAAAACCTACCACCACAAAACTGGAAAAAATCATATGGAAAGTCATTATAGATAAAATAGAACACAAACAACTCGATAATTGTGATCTTTCGATAAAGGAGTTGGAAATAATAAAGGATAGTTTTATTCTGATCCTGACTGGAAGATTTCATAAAAGAATAGAATACCAGAAAGATTCAGGCAGGAAGTACTAGTTGAACACAATAGATATAGAACCACATGAGATAGCGACCCCTTTGAGTGACGAGAAGATACTCTTGTTTTGGATGATGTATGTAGTGCGTTATCTCTTGAGGGGAAAGAGATATCTCTGCAGTTCTGTGATGATGAGCATATCAAGGCATTGAATAATACCTATAGGGATATAGATGAACCAACCGATATACTTTCATTTCCTCAGCAGGAAAAGATCGATATCGAGTTTCCCTGTGATACTGCATTACTTGGTGATATGGTAATCTCAATTGACACATTGAAAAGAAATGCTAAATACTTTAAGGTAGACGAGGCAGTAGAACTAAAAAGAATTCTGATTCATGGTATGTTACACCTTGTCGGTTATGATCATGAAACGAACGATTCGGCTGAACCGATGATAAAATACCAGGAAAGTTTGTTAATCGTTCTACTGAGGACAGATGTTAAATAAGAGTTATTTTTCTAAGATAAAGAGTTTTCTTACACGTAAACAGGGTCAAAATCAATTTGAAGATGTTTCTTTAGAAAAGATGAAGATGATCAAAGGTATTGAAGAGCTGCCTGATACGACGGTCAAAGAAGTCATGGTACCGCGTATCGACGTTGAGTTCTTCGATCAAGGGATGTCATTAGCTGACTGCATCTCTCTGATCACCATGAAAGGATATTCACGTTATCCTGTCTATAAAGATACGATAGATAACATCATAGGAATGATCTATGCAAAGGATATTTTACGATTTGTAGGGAATCACGAGAATTTCGCTATTGAAGAAGCGATGCGTAAGGTCTATTTTGTACCAGAAAGCAAGAAGCTCGATGAACTTCTAAGGGAGTTCAAACGGAGAAAACTTCATATAGCTGTTTCTGTGGACGAGTATGGCGGTGTATCTGGGATAATCTGCCTTGAAGATATTCTGGAATTGATTGTTGGTGATATTCAGGATGAGTTTGACAATGAGTCTGAAGATATTGTGGAGATCTCTGCTAATGTCTACCTATGTGATGCGAGAACAGATATTGATGAATTGAATGATTTGCTGCATCTGAACCTGCCGAATGAAGATTTTGAGACGATAGGTGGGTTTGTGTTTGAGTTGTTTGGGAAGATCCCAGTGAATATGGAGACTGTTTCCTATAAAAATGTGGATTTTATTGTTCATAGTATTTCTGGACATAAAATAAATACCGTCAAACTAGTTGTTAGGGATACATGTGTTGATTGACACGATAGTTAGTGTTTCAGTATAGTCTAGACGGTTATATATAAACTATTCGGAGGTTTCTTTAATGAAAATTGCTATTAATGGATTTGGCAGAATTGGAAGAAATGTTTTTAAGATCGCTTTTGAGAAAAAAAACATTGAGATAGTCGCATTAAACGATTTGACTGATCCTAAGACCCTTGCACATCTATTGAAATATGATTCAACCTATGGAGTGTACAACAAGGAAGTGAGATCTACAAAGGATTCTATTATTGTAGATGGAAGAGAAGTCAAGATCCTCTCTGTACGAAATCCTGCTGATCTGCCCTGGGCTGAACTTGGTGTTGATGTGGTGATTGAATCAACTGGTGTCTTTAGAACTGCTGCCGGTCCACGAGGTGGGTACAAGGATCATATCAAAGCCGGTGCCAAGAAGGTTATTCTTTCAGTACCGGCAAAAGACACTATCGATCAAACAATTGTCCTTGGCGTCAATGAGGATACTATCGATCTGTCAAATGTGGCTTTTTCAAATGCTTCCTGCACGACAAACTGTCTTGCTCCTATATCTAAAGTCATCAACGACTCTTTTGGCATAAAGAGCGGACTCATGACTACTGTACACTCATATACCAGCGACCAGGTCGTCCTTGATCTGCCTCACAGTGACTTGAGAAGGGGACGATCCGCTGCTCTCTCGATTATCCCTACCACTACTGGTGCGGCAAAAGCTGTTGGTATTGTCATCCCTGAACTTGCAGGGAAAATGAATGGTATGGCAATGAGAGTCCCTACTCCAGTAGGATCTATTGTTGATCTTACCGTACAACTCAAGAAAGATTGTACAGTTGAAGAACTTAACAATGTTATGAAAGCAGCTGCTGAAGGTCCACTGAAAGGCATTCTTGAATACACAGAGGACCCGATCGTATCTATGGATGTGAAGGGCAATAACCACTCCTCTATTTTTGATGCACTCTGCACGATGAAGATGGGAGAGGGGTTCTTCAAGGTTTGCTCATGGTATGATAACGAGATGGGATATTCCACTCGTGTCGTTGAATTGGCAGAGAAGCTTGTATAATACAAAAGGATATGTGATATGGACTTACGAACAGTCAAAGATTTTGACTTAAAGAATAAGCGAGTCCTCATTCGTGTTGATTTCAATGTCCCCCTCAAAGAGGGGGTCGTCACTGATGCGACAAGAATAGAACGTGCTCTTCCTACCATCAACTATATACTTGACCAGGAAGGTTCGTCTCTAGTCGTAATGGCACATTTGGGGCGACCAAAGGGTGAGAAGAGACCTGAATTAAGTCTTAGACCGGTAGCGGCAAAGTGTAGTGAACTTCTTGGAAGAGAAGTAATTATGGCTGACGACTGTATTGGGAAGAAAGTAGAGGCACAGGCAAGACAACTTTCTGCAGGACAGATATTGATGCTTGAGAATGTACGATACTACAAAGAAGAGACAGAGAACGATCCTGAATTTGCTAAAGAGCTGGCAAAGATGGGAGATGTGTTTATCAACGATGCGTTCGGTACAGCACACAGAGCACATGCTTCGACGGAAGGCGTGACAAAGTTCCTTCCATCTGCAGCCGGGTTTCTTATTGAGAAAGAGGTCAAATTCTTTTCTAAGATAGTGACGAATCCAGAAAAACCGTTCGTCGCAATCATCGGCGGTGCAAAAGTATCATCAAAGATTGGTGTGTTACAGTCATTATTAGACACCTGTGATACGATCATCATCGGTGGTGGGATGTCATTCACTTTCTTGAAGGTATTGGGAAAAGAAATAGGCAAATCTCTGTTTGAACCTGATTATCTTGAAGTTGCAAAAAAGCTTCTTGATTCTGCCGCTTCCAAAGGGGTCCATATCCTTCTTCCGCTCGATCATGTCTGTGCTTCAGAGTTTTCTGAGAAAGCAGAAGCTATAGCTGTTGATGGACAGGATGTCCCTGATGGGTTGCTGGGATTAGATATCGGACCTAAAACAGTAACTGAGATTGCGGTTGCTTTACGCAGTGCTCGCTCAATTGTTTGGAACGGTCCTATGGGAGTGTTTGAATTTGATACATTTGCTCATGGTACCATCGCAGTTGCTAAGATGGTTGCAGAGAGTAAGGGAGTGACTGTCGTTGGAGGTGGTGATTCCGTCGCTGCAGTGAACAAATTCGGGTTTGCAGATAAGATTGACCATGTTTCAACTGGCGGTGGTGCTTCGTTGGAGTTCTTGGAGGGAAAGACCCTTCCGGGAATCGCCGCTCTGATGAATTAGGAGATAATAATGAGACGAACATATATTGCCGGTAACTGGAAGATGAACAAAAACGCTTCTGAAGGCGTGATACTTGCAAAAGAACTTGTAGATGCTGTATCAGGGTGTAATGCAAAAGTAATGATTGCTCCTTCTTTTACCACGATCCCTGCGGTAAAAGAGATTGTGAAAGGAACAAATGTACTTATTGGGGCACAGAATATGTCTGATAATGAATCCGGTGCACATACCGGTGAGATATCAGTATTGATGTTGAAGGATCTCGGTGTTGATGTAGTCATTCTTGGACATTCTGAAAGAAGAATGATCTATGGTGAACAAAATGATTTTATAAATCGCAAAGTGAAACTTGCTCTTGAGCATGATCTTGAAGTGATCCTCTGTGTTGGCGAGACCTTGGAAGAACGAGAAACAGGAAAGGTCGAAGTAGTGGTGAAGACACAGCTTGTCGGCTGTCTTAAGGATATGAGTAAAGAAGATATGAAAATGGTCACCATTGCATATGAACCTGTTTGGGCAATTGGTACCGGAAAGACTGCTACACCTGAGGATGCAGATACCGTTCATGCATTTATTCGCGCAGAAGTTGAAAAACTCTTTGACAAAGAAGCTGCAGATGATGTAATAATACAATATGGTGGTTCAGTAAAACCTGCTAATGTGAAAGAGTTAATGGCTAAAGAAAATATTGATGGCGCATTAGTTGGTGGTGCTTCACTAAAATCTGAGACATTTATACCAATCGTTATGTACGATTTATAAAACATGGAGTTCATATGGGAGTTTTTGGCATAATTTTATTAGTTTTGTTTATCATCGTTTGTATTGTCATGATTTTTCTTGTTATCATACAAGATGAGAATAGTGAAGGTTTAGGTGGTATCTTTGGTGGGACAAGTGATACAACATTTGGCGCTAGTTCAGGTAATGTACTGACAAAAATAACGTATATAACTGGTATATTGTTTTTTGTGTTAGCTTTAGGACTCGCATATATCAATCGTACGCCAGAAGATACCGGTCTATTGAATACTGTTCAACAGAACACAACACAAGAGTCGGTTGAGTGGTGGAATCAGCCAGCTGACACAACGACTGATGGTGAACAATAGAACTGAATGAAGCATGTAAAAGACCGCTATGAGATCATGATTGTATATAGCGGTCAACATTTTTTAGGGATGTGGCTATGAGAGTATGTGTAGCGATCTTTTATCAGGATAACGGGAAGAAATTGGTGGATATAGCTAAAGGACTCGTAAAGGGAATAGAAGCTAATGGACATCAAGTCGAACTGATCGATGGAGTGAAAGATAAAGGGAAAAAGATTTCTTTTTATGACTACATTGCACTGGGAACAAATGCGGTGAGCACCATGGGAGGGAAGATACCACCATCGGTGAGTGAATTCCTTGGTCAATGCGGGAATATGCAGGGGAAACGAAGTTTTGCCTTTATCCACAAGGGTGGATTACGAAAGAATAAAACCTTGAAAGCTCTCATGAGCAATATGGAGCATGAGGGGATGTTTATAAAGAATTCACAGATACTGGTGAATTCTCAGGAAGCTACTGCAATCGGGAAGCGATTACATATCGGCTAATACTATGGAGCTAAAATAATGAGAAGTAGAATACATGTTATTATGATATTAATGATACTATTGCTGGTGATGCCGAATGCATTTTCTCAAACGGTATTACAGAAACCGGTAGCTGTGGTAAATCTTATTCGATCTGAAATGATAGATGCTGATCAATTGACTGAGAAGGTGGATGCCTACAAGAAAGCTCAAGCACAGGCAGGAAAGGACACGAACAGCATAACAGATAAGGGTGTTCTGAACATCATGATCAATGATATCCTCGTATTACAAGGTGCAGAACGTGACGGGATCACGATAAGTGATCGAGATCTTGATACACTCGTTAATCGTCAGAGAGAATCTGTATCTTCACAGTTGGGTAAACCAATTGACGATAAGCAGTTTGGAGCGATCCTGCAGAATTATTATGGTCTAACCTTAGATGAGTATAGAGACAAACTCCGTCAGAACTATATTGTTGACTCATATGTGAAACTCAAGAAGGGTGATATCATCAGTACTGCATTGGCACCGACAGATGCACAGATAACTGAGTATTTCAAGAAGAATGCTGCGAAATTCATCAATCCTGAATATGTGGAGATCAGCCATATATTCATTAACAAGAAAGGGCGAACAGATAGTGATGCACTGGATTTAGCCAGTCGCATCAGTAGGAATATTAGATACGGTGCAAAGAGCTTTGACGAGCAGGTAGTAGAGTATTCAGAAGACGAAGGGAGTAAGTTTATCGGAGGAAAGATCGGTTGGCTTGCAATCGATGATACTGCAAGGAAGAACATCCTTGGGGAAGAATTCTTTGATGCAGCATTTTCCTTGGATACCGGGGAGATATCTGATGTCGTAAAATCAAATGCTGGATATCATATCATAAAGATCCTTGATCATCATGCTCCAAAACTTCTTACTCTCACTGATACCGTCACTCCCGGGAATGAGATGACGGTAAAGCAATATATTTCACAGTCTCTGTATAAGGTGAATCAGACTAATGCATATAATAAGGCGATCTCATCGCTTATCGTAGACTTAAGAGCTGACGCTGAGATCACTATATTGTTGGATCAAGAGTAATCTATTGATGAATAATACGACAAATTATCATTATGCACGCGAATTGGCACTACAGTATCTTTATGCGTACGAGTTTAGAAAAGAACAAGGATATGATGAGGAACACCTATTCCCCTGCAAAGATGACGATGAGTTAAGCACCATTGAAGATGGTGTCATGATCTATGCGACTTACTTAGCGAAAGGGGTGATCGAGAATCTTGTGCAGCTAGACGAGATGATTGAACGCTATGCGAAGAATCGTTCATTGAACAAAATCGGGTTAATAAATAAAAACATTTTACGTTTGAGCATATTTTCATTATTATATAATAAAGAAGTTCACCCAATCATCATTATTGATGAAGCAGTGAAGTTATCTCTAGAATTTAGTGATAATGTGACATATAAATTTGTTAATGGTATATTGGATTCAATAAAGAAGAATGAGTTATGATAGTATTGAAGAATGAAGAACAGATAGAAGGAATAAGAGTATCCTGCAAGTTGCTCTCACAATTACATAAGGCCCTTCGTACATTCGTGAACGAAGGAATGACTACAAAACAAATAGATACATTTTGTTATAAATTCATCAAAGACAACCATGGGGAGCCTGCTTTCCTGAATTATATGGGATTCCCCGCCACTGCCTGTATATCTGTCAATGATGAGATAATCCATGGGATACCAGGGAAGCGTATTATACATAATGGTGATATCGTCAGTATCGATCTTGGCATCAATCTGAATGGTTACTTCAGTGATTCAGCACAATCGATCATCATAGGTAAAGGTACCGAAAAGCTCTTGAAACTAAATACGGTGACTAAGCAATGCCTTGAACGGGCAATATCAGAAGTGAAGGCCGGCAATAGAATTCATGATATATCTCAGGCGGTATTCAAACATGCAAGAAAGAATGGTTTTGGTGTTGTTCGAGAATATTGCGGGCATGGTGTAGGTCTGTCCCAGCATGAAGATCCACAGATACCAAACTATATAAGTATCGGACCAAACCCCAGATTACGAAAGGGGATGGTTATAGCTATCGAACCCATGATAAATATGGGCTCTAGAAATATAAAGAATCTTGATAACGGCTGGACGGTTGTAACGAGGGACGGGCAACCTTCAGCACATTGGGAACATACCGTGCTTGTTTTAGAAGATGGAGTGGAAGTATTGACTGCTTTGTAATATCTTTTATTCGAGGTGATATTGTGAGAAAACGAAATTCCATTGCGATTGTTTTAGTCAGTGTTTTGATAATAGCGTTTTTGTCTGTTTCTTGTAGTGCTTCTGATTCTATTGCGAACAATGGGAAGATTTCAGGAAGCAAATATAGTGCACTTGAACCAATTGTAAAAAAAACAGCGGATGTGTCTCCGGAAGGGCAAGCATCTGCTGAAGCTAAAAAAGCGGACAGTACAGATATCGTGCCGGTCAAAGTCGTGTCTGGTGTGCAGGAGACATCTTCAGAAACTGCACATCTGAAAGCTGCTGAAGAAGATCAGATCGCAGGTATAGAGAATCTGCAGAATTCATTTAATACCGTTGTCAAACGTGTATTACCCACAGTAGTTGAGATCAACGTTACTGCTATGGAGAAGAGACAGAACTTCAATCTACAGGGCTGGCCTTGGTTCTTTGACACAAATCCTGATGAAGAGTATGAATCAAATAGATTGGGATCAGGCGTGATCTTTAGAAAGACTGGGAACACCTATTATATTCTCACAAATAACCATGTTGCAACAGGTGCTGACAGTATTGACGTCGTATTGGATGATTCTCGCAGTTATGAAGCTGTATTGGTTGGTGCAGATAAGCGTAGAGACTTGGCGGTGATCAGCTTTGAGAGTGACGAGAACGACATACCAATTGCAACGTTGGGTGACTCTGATGAATTAGCAGTAGGTGACTGGGTGCTTGCCATGGGGAGTCCTTTTGGATATGTCTCCAGTGTCACTGCCGGTATAGTGAGTGCGTTGGGTAGATCAGGAAGGGATATTAATAATATAAATGATTTCATTCAGACAGATGCAGCAATAAATTCAGGGAATTCCGGTGGACCACTGGTAAACATCTATGGAGAAGTCATAGGAATCAACACTTGGATCGCAGCACCCTCAGGTGGAAGCATCGGTTTAGGATTTTCTATACCAATTAGTAATGCGAAATTAATCATAGATGAGTTGATTCAGTACGGAAAAGCGATAGATGGCTGGTTAGGGATCTCCATGTTGGATACCGATCAGTATGAATCATTATTGAAGACTAAAGACTCGATGGATATAAAGGGCGTGTTCGTCGGGAATGTCTATCTGGATTCTCCTGCATACAGGGGGGGGATCAGAGCTGGTGACATCATCACAGGATTCAATGGTAAGCAGGATATCACTGTTGAGGATCTGTCTCGATTCATCAGTGATTCACCTCTGGGGGTAAAACAGACATTTACTGTATCTCGTGATGGAAAGCAGTACCACTCATATGTGACATTGGAGACGAGAAAGACCAATGAAGACATCTCCAAGAATTCAAATAAATTGTGGCCTGGGGTTCTGCCTATTGAACTGAACGATAAAATACTCACATCACTAGGATTAAGCCATAAGCAAAATGGTGTCATGATACAATTGATGACCACAAGCAGCGAACAGAATAGATTCCAGCAGGCTGGATTGATGAATTATGATGTGATCACAAAGATCAATGGGAAGAAGATAGAGAATCTATCTGATTTCTACCATATCATCTCTGATGATACGATCACTGAATATGAGATATCATATATTAGAGAGGGGAAAATCTATACCGCAGGAGTTAAGAAGTAAATGCAGAAAGAGTTTGTTTCACCAAAGACGATTAGAAACAATTCCATAAAATTAGTACATAAAATCTATGCTGAAGATGGTTTTATTCCAGACATTATCTATGCATCATTACGCGGCGGGGCATATCTAGCGAACATATTCAGTGAATATTATAAGCTTATCAAAAAAGATTCTGCACGTCCGGTATTCTATGCGGCTGTGGTTGCACGTTCGTATGAGAATATGCAGTGCCAATCACAGGTGATGGTTGATGGATGGACCTATTCACCTGATTATGTACGTACCGGTGATAAGATTCTCTTTGTGGATGATATCTTTGATACCGGGAAGACTATGAACAAGCTTGGTGAGATCATTATGAACAAAGGTATACCCCGGAAAGACCTGAAGATAGCGGTACATGATTACAAAGTGCCACTATATAAGAAAGATCCTCTTCCCCTGCAGCCGGACTATTATTGTCGTAAGCATATGATCAAATCACCTGACGATGATATATGGATACACTATCTCAGTCATGAATTCATCGGCCTGGAACAAGATGAGATTGATAGTAATTATGAAGATGAAGAGGTTCGTGATATTCTTAAATCACTGATCTGATCGTAGATAGTAGATCCCATGTTCTTGAATGTAGTGAGTAGCCACTCTTAAGCTTTTGGCTTGGGACTCCTTATACTAAGACCGAGTTTTGGACAGTATCTTAAGTAAATGCTACGGGCTTATGCCCGTAGCATTGTTAGCATTCAAGCTTCGCTTGCCCGCTGTCTTCTTTTCCCTG
>CAYYPJ010000026.1:5320-18840 GCA_964473495.1 uncultured Spirochaetales bacterium | reverse complement strand
GCCTAGACCATGATACCTAAGATGTTTCCTGTCAGTCTCTTTTATTCCTTAACAAAAAGTGTCAAGAGGCATGTACTTTCGCACGATACTTCTCTACTTCCCAGTTACGAATAAACGATATCTGGTCCTCATCCATGAAACGGGCACCGCCAAAGGATTCGGCATATGCAGCGATCCTTACCGTATCAAGATAGAGGATCATCGCACGTTCTTCAACGGTGAACACACCGGTATTCTGAACCACAACACTCTTTGGGATGACTCCATACTGTTCTTCATATGCCGAGAACAGTCTTTTCAGCGCAGCAGCAGGATCAGCTGCACGAAAAAGGCCTTCATCGACCCATAGCGGCTTAAAACCGCTATAGACGATATGGTCAGGGGTAAAGGCCGAACTGATTGGAATGAACGAAGCCGCATCTTTGAGTCGTGCAGCTAACTCTGAGTTCATGAGTTCATAGGGTTCTTCACTTGTTCGGTAATAATCTTTCATTGCAGATGCGACTATCTGCTTTCGATGTTGATCGATGGGCAGCACAGTGAGATCCGGTACACGGATCAATGCTTCTGACAGTCTGTTCATGATCTCATCATAGAGCTCATCGACACCTGTGATGGTATCAGCACTGACAAAGACACCATGGTTCTGCAGAAAGAGCATTCGGGGATAGCCCCCCGTTTTCTTCTCATGCACACTTACAACATCCTTCACGGTCTTTGCGAGAATATACCCGGGATTCACAAGAGGTATCCAGACTGCCCGATCCCCGAACAGACCACTGATCGTCTCTTTACCACTGCAGGAACAGGTCACTCCGTTCACCAACCCCGGATGCAGGTGAACCACGAATCTATGCGGGATAATACTGTGAAGAAGCGCTTCAACACTTGGTCTTGCATGTTCTCCTTCACATCGTGCATCCATCATATCAGCAAGGACCTGTGTCTCACGATCCTTGGTGTTCTCAGCATAGGTATTGGTCCAGACAGCGTGTAACTTCACTAGATCCATCTTGACAAATCCCGACTCATCTATCGTCGCCAGTTCATGCCCCGAAGCTTTTATATACATTACATGGTTATCCTTCTCAGAAGTATTCCCCCCCCCTGCAAGGACCATCCCCTTATTTGTACCATATCTTCGGGAAATCTCAATCAATTCTCTTAAATTGTTCATATTCGTTCCTTCAAGACTTCTTTCTCATAGGTAAGGATCTCATTGATGACATCATTTTCCGGTACGACTTCCTCTCGCAGACAGAACTCATCCCAAACAGCACCAAAGGGCATCGACTTCAGTTGTTCCAACAGCCCAAGACGACCATACAGATTACCCGACTCTTCATACCCCCTTAACGTCTTGATCGGTTCCAAAAGAGCCATCAAGAGACCTTTCTGCGTAGCTCGTGCACCGGTTACCCATGCACCGATCCTGTTGATCGTCGCATCAAAGAAGTCAAGCCCGATGTGTATACCGTCCATCTTGCCGCAGCGAACAATCTCCTGAGCCAGGGCAGTAATATCATCATTGAGGATGACCACATGATCACTATCCCATCGCATCGGACGACTGACATGCAGCAGCATCTCATCAAAGAACAGCATCATTGCAGAGATCTTGTCTGCGATCTGCTCAGTGGGATGAAAGTGACCAAGATCAAGGCATATCATCTTGCCATTTCGAATGGCATAGTTCATATAGAACTCATGAGAACCAACGACAAATGCTTCACTTCCTATGCCGAAGAGTTTTGTCTCAACAGCATCCCGCATATATGCTGCAGGAAGCTCGTCGGCATATATCTCATCTAAAGACTCTTTTAAGACAGCTCGATATCCCATCTTATCGACTGTATGATCCTTGCATCCATCTGGAATCCATAGGTTGTGGACTGAAGGTGTCCCTAACTCTTTCCCAAAATAAGCTGCTATACGTCTTGCCCTTTTTACGTGTTCGATCCAGAACGCGCGTATCTCAGGATCCTTACTGGCCAGAGTAAATCCATCATCAGCTTTTGGGTGGGAGAAACAGGTTGCATTAAAATCAACTCCTACGCCGAGTCTTTTAGCCCAATCGACCCATCCGGTAAAGTGCCGTTCCTCTATCTGATCACGATCCACCTTCTGACCGCCGAACTCACCATAGCTTGCATGAAGATTCAATCTATGAGTCCCCGGCAGCAGAGAATAGACTTTCTCTATATCATTTCTCAACTCCTGGATAGATCGTGCTTTCCCGGGATAATTTCCGGTGACTTGGATACCGCCGCCGGTAAGTATGGAATCAGGGGATTCAAACCCTCCGACATCATCACCCTGCCAACAATGCAGGGATATGGGTATTGTCCTTAGTCGTGCCATCACTGCTTCGGTATCAACTCCCAAGCTGTCATAGGCCATTTGTGCCAATGCATATGCTTCATGAATATTCTTACTGTTCATAGGATCCTCCTGCACTCTTTATCTTATGATACCACTGAAGAGAAAACAGTACCTTGACTATTATCCCTTTTCTTAGCACTATTCTGTCATGAACGATCAAGGAAACAGGTTGTCACATCTTAGATCATACAACTTCTTCTCTGATGATGAATTCCATCTGAGATTACTCGAACGGAATCCGCAGGTACCATATCCGCTTCACACCCACGATTTTCACGAATTGGTCATAGTGACCAGCGGCAGCGGAATCCATTTCACCGATCACGCTGCATATCAGATACTTCCCGGTGATGTCTATGTCATTGAAGCGGGATATGCTCACGGCTATCGAGAGACAGATCATCTTCATCTCTATAACATCATATTTGACAATGAACTGCTCAAGCAGACATTCTTTGACATCAAAGAGATGCCTGGATACCATGCAATCTTCACTATAGAACCACGGTATCGAGACTCACATGACCGTTCCGGCCGACTGCGGCTCTCTCCTAAAGAACTCACACCTATCGTCAAACGTATTACTATGATCAGGGAAGAACTCGATCAGCAGCATCCCGGCGGTGGGAACAGGGCTCTTGCCCTAGCCTATTTCATCGAGATTGTCGTGAATCTCTCAAGGATCTATACACAGAATGATCTTTCTGCTTCTCGTACGATCATGCGTCTGGCAGATGCATTCACCTATATAGAACATCACAGCAACAGGACTATCAGAATCGATGAATTACTTTCGATCACTGACATGTCTCACAGCACGCTCAACAGAGCATTCCACCGAGCTGAAGGCTGTTCTCCCATAAACTACCAGATACGGCTGCGAATAGAGAAATCCTGCAGATTATTACGAACGACCAGTCACTCGATCACGATGATCGCAGAACTCACCGGCTTCTCAGACAGTAACTACTTCTCCCGGCAGTTTCGCCGAATCGTACATACGACTCCCAGAGATTACCGCAAGACGTATACATCACAGGATCGAGTGTAAGATCAGAAGTCAATGATCTCCTGATACTGCCGTATGATTGATCTTCCCTCTTCCCTGTTCGCTATATCTCCAGAGGTCAATGCCTGAATCAGAATATTCCCAAGAGCAGTAGCTTCTGCCGGACCTGCAGTAACATGGATTCCAGCCTCTTCGGCAGTCCATGCATTCAGGATACGGTTCTTGCTTCCTCCTCCAATAATATACAGCGTATCGAACTGTCTTTCGGAAACTTCTTCGATCTGCCTAAGATAGTATGCGTAGGCTTTTGCCAATCCGCGATAGATCGCCGTCATATATTGACCATGATTCATCGGTAGAGACATCCCGTGTTCTCTACAATAGTCACTGACCCGTTCGGTCATCGGAGAACTTGAAGAGTTGGGTTTAAGGAAACGGGGATCGTTTGGATCAATATATGCGGAGAAGTCAGCCTCTAGAAGTGTCTGTTCGTCAAGTTCTTTGTATTGAATAGATTCTCCGCAGGATTCCCACCATCGTATACACTCCTGCTGGATCCACATTCCCATGATGTTCTTCAGGAACCTGATATTACCGCTTGCAGCTCCCTCATTGGTAAAGTTGTATGCAAGGGTCTTCTCCGAGATGATCGGTACACTATTCTCAATACCAAGCAGTGACCAGGTACCACTGGAGAGATAGAGATATTTCTCTCCAGGTTTGATAGGGATCGCAGCAACTGCAGAAGCTGTATCATGACAACCGGAAGCGATCACGGACACATGCTCCGGAGCATGCAGTTCGCATGCCGCTGCATCTGTCAAGGGACCCAGGCGTGTACCGCTGGGAACGATCTTCCCGAACAGTGATCGATCAAAGCCTAATGCGTCAATGATGTTCCAGGCCCAATCTCTGGTAGTTGGATTATAGAGCTGTGTCGTCGTTGCATGGGAGAACTCATTTCTCATCACCCCGGTAAGCCAGTAATTCAGCAGATCAGGAATGGAGAGATAGTGTTTTGCTGCAGCAAAGATCTCAGGATGGCTCTTTTTCATTGCAGCAAGTTGATAGATGGTATTTATCTGCATAAACTGAATACCGGTCGAATGGTAGATATCCTCTTTCGATATAACCGAGAAGACCTCTTCCATCATGCCGTCGTTTCTACTGTCGCGATAGTGATAGGGATTGCCGATCAACTCACCGGAAGCATCCAGTAACCCGAAGTCTACTCCCCATGTATCGATCCCAATCGAGACGATCTCAGATCCATACCGTCTAAAAGCCTCTTTGATCCCTTTCTTTATCTCTGAGAAGATAAAGAGGATATCCCAATAGACACTTCCCTGTATGATCTCATTCTTCGTGGTAAACCTGTTTGTGACTTCAAAGTGCTCAAGGTCCCCGACAATGACCCTGCCGTTTGATGCCCCAAGGTCAACAGCTATATACTTTCTCATATAGTCTCCATGGATATACCTAAGATCAGTTTTGTGAAAGCAGATACTGCTCTGCTTCTCCAGACCATAATCCGTCATGTCCGGCTACGATCTTTGCAAGTTCTGCAAAAAGAGGATCTTCTTTACCGAGTTCTGCAAAATCAGCGATAGCCGTCAACGGCATCATGATATGCGTGTATATCAGTTTCTTTCCGCCGGGAATCGACGGAAGATCGATGATCGTCTGCGGTACAGCATTCAATCCGCCGATATGGGTAATCATTGATGAAGGATTGAGCAGACCTTTCTCCATCATATTCAAGGACTCTCTCATATCGGAGGTATTCCCTCCGCTTGTTCCTACGAGGTGATGGGATGCATAATGGATGTTATAAAAATTCAACTGTGCATAGAATTCACTTTTGGTCGGACCTGAAAAGAAGTTCAGACACCCGTCTCTCCCAAGGATCGCATCACCTTGTTCTATCACTGGACGAACCGGAGCCATGACGATCACATCATCATATCCTGTTCCGCCTGAGAGATCCATCAGTGTTCGATTTGCATCCTCCAATCCCTGTGTATTGAGATAGATCAACCGCACTCCCTGCTTTTCAGCCTCTTTGGCACTGAACAGGGTCGCTGCTCTATCCAAACGGGACTGATCGATATCAGTGACGACAAGCAGCCCTGGTTTTCTCTCATTATGAAGGGCATAATCTATCGCTCCAAGCCCCATAGGCCCAACTCCTGCAAGGATAGCCATCTTCCCGCCTTTAACGATCCCCATCTCATGTATATAGGAACCCTGCCTGATATGGTACATCGCATGATAGGTCCCGACGATACAGGAGACAGGTTCTGAAAGAGAGCCTAGGAAGAAGGTGTCTCCCTCATATTTCAACAAGCAGTCCATCTCCATCACCTCATTCGGGATGATAATATAAGTGGCATTCCCTCCAATCCAGCGAAAGGAGTATCCGGGAGCTTCTAAGGAACCTTTATAGTTCAGAGCCGGCTGAATGGAGAATCTCTCACCGGCGGTGAACTTCTCTGCCCATGTATCGCCCACTTCAACTATCTCTCCGCAAAACTCATGTCCTATGATAGTTGGTTCTTCAGCAATATTCTCTGGTACCCGCTTATGGGCTGCACCCTGTTCTGCAGCCTTGTGGCTGGACATGCAGATACTATTAGTGATCACCTTTGCCAATATCTCATTGTCTTTCATCTCAGGCAGGGTGAATTCTTCTAATCTAAGATCATTGACTCCATAAAGTCGTACAGCTTTTGTTCTCATTGGTCTCTCTCCCGTATATAATTCATTCATATTAATTCAACATAATCTGTCCACCGGTCACCGGGACAGCCTGACCAGTCTCATATTGCTGTTCTACGCAATAGAGCAGGGCTCTCATCACATCTTCTGTCGTACATCCTCGATTCAACGGGACTTTTGACTCATAGTGTCTTCGAACATCTTCTACACTCTTTGCTCCGGGGACCTTTCCGGTCTTCAGGTATTGGACAAAGAGTCCTCGTTTCGGGTCGGACCACAGAGGACCGTCAAGAAAATTCCCGGGACAGATCGCATTCACCTTCACCCTGTCACTCACAAGTTCCAAGGCAAAACTCTGTACAAGCCCGATGGTGCCGAACTTAGCACCTGCATAGGCACCATTCTTGTTCGATCCCTCTAATCCTGATTTTGAGCTGATCGCTATGATGTCAGAAGAGTACTCTGCTGATCCTCGATGCTGCAGCTCAAGTAATCCGGCAGTATACTTAGTACAGATGAAGAATCCGATATAGTCGACGGATGTGACAAAATTGAAGTCTTTCAAGGTCATCTCCTTGACACTCCCTGCCCGAAGTACCCCGGCATTGCTGATGAAGATATCAAGTCCGCCTGTCAAACGGATCACCTCTTTGATCATCTTGTCAACAGACTCTTCTGATGTGACGTTCACTTCCAACGGCAGTGCGACGGTATGTCCGTATCTGCTGTTCAAATTCTCTGCTAATCCTGCAGCTCCGGAAATATTCATATCGGCGATAAAGACAAAGGCTCCTTCTGCGGCAAGTCCCCGTACCATGCCCTCACCGAACCCCTGTGCCCCTCCGGTAACCAGAGCGATCTTTTCGCGTACGACGTCCGCACGTGCTGTGGACCCCGATATACCGGGGAATCTTGAACAGCCTGCAGCCTGCTTTGCCTCATCATACGTCGTACCAAGGGAGAACATTGCTCCGGATGAAAGCTGTATGACACCGGGATACCGTTGATGTTCTTTGACATAATCTGCAAAGACTCCTTTTAATCTCGCCAGCACGACCTCTTCTTTCATATCGCCGCTGCCGCAATCGAATACAAGTATCTCTTCGCTGTCGGTATTTTCGACACGGGTCACACATACCCCTTTCGCGCCGTCATAGGTGAGACCGCGAAGAAATGGGGGGATTGCCGATTCATATACTGTATCACTCATCCGAAAAACTCCTTATTGCTGTTGATTATATCAACGATCGATTCCGGCCTTTTCGGATCCATGGCTTTGCCAAGCCCTGCATAGTAGGAGATCCTCTCCGGCAGAGGTCGGTCATACATCGGGTTCTCCGGATGAAACAGACCATAGGAAGAATCATACTGGGCAAGTTTCTCATGTGCGACCAAGGCCCAGGCTGAATCAATAAGATGTTCAAATTCCGGCTGCAGTAATTCCGGACAGTTGAACTGCTGCCTCGATGAGTTGATATCAACACCACTGATCTCCATCAACCCATGTTCCCTTGCCAGCCGCTGCACCCGTAACAGCTGCTCTTTCGAGTTTCTCGGCGGCATATAGGTAACGGCAGGGAAACCTATAGCTGAGATAACAGCAAAGAGTTCATCAAGAAAACCATCCTCAAACCTCTCTTCCCTCTTATCTCCGGTGGGACTCTTTTTCACATCTCCCAGGTAGGCATATGCAGATATCGCATCGATCGTTCTGCTGAAGTCCACGACCTCTTCCACAGGTATCGTCTCTTCTGCTGTGGGTTGTATGAAGAACTTCGGCAGATAGGTACTCTTCAGGAGACCAAGTAGATCATACCGATAATGAGGATTCTGCTCATCAAGCAGATACTCCCTCATTGGCCCTGACACGGCAACTCCGAGAGCCTTCTCAAGAAAGCCCACTGCGGGTTTTCCTTTTCCAATCTCACTGATGATCCTGCCGGCAAAGGCAGAAAGGATATGTCGTTCAGTGATGCTTCCATCCTTCTGAACCTGCGACAATGAAGCTACATCACTCATAAAGTCTAATGGTGTCAATCCGGCAGCAGTGATCAGTATGTTCAAAGCTTCTACTTCGGCTCTATTTCGTACGTTTCGCACCCTGTTCACCGGCCTCAAGAACTCTTTTACCCTTTCGATGTGCTTAGCAGGCACTCCATGAACGCACATATAGATAATACCAGAAGAATCAGGATTATTGATCTTTCGTTCAGCCATCGGTGTATTGAGACAACTGCATCTGATCTCGAACCCTACAGTCGTCGCGATGCCGATAGCCTTACCGGCTGTCATCATCTCTTCGGCAGCAGAGATACTATCATGATCAATACTCCCTACGATCTGTAATCCTGCTTTCCATGCCTGGTATGCCGCCATAGCAGGAAAATAGGGGCTGAATGAATAGGCCGTGTGAACATGATTGTTCACTTCCCGTAACGGATTGCGAGTGATGGCTCCCCGCTCTATAAGAGCTCCCACTTGGCTAACTGCTGTAAGTCGATCCTCTTCGCCGGGAGCATTCAATCGATTGATGATCTCATCATAGACATACTCTTGTTCGTTACTCATATGCTCCTCATCCTCTCAAGCACCCGCTCCGTTTGAAAACATTCCCACGAATCGGGTGCATCATTATGATCAGACCCCGAGACGCCGGGTTCTGATAAACTCTCCATCAGTCTGGATCGATGTGACCTTGCGGCCTTTCAATGGCAGTATCTGCTCATGTACAGCATCAAGCATCCAGTCGACCTGCGGGAAAAAGTACTCTTCCATCTCCGCCGGCGGGGTGATCCAGTTCCTGGAACCCAGAACGACAGGCGGTGCATCCAGATAATCAAAGGCCAGCCGTCCAAGATTTGATGCAACTGTATGGAGGTATGAACCCCTTTCAGATGCGTCAGAGGTCAATAAGACTCTTCCGGTCTTTTTAAGCGATTCCACTAGCGGTGCATAATTGAGTGGGTTGAGGAACCTCAGGTCAATAACCTCTACACTGAGACCATAGGTCTCTTCAAGGATCTCTGCGGCTTTCATAGCCGGATAGAGTGTCGCTCCAATGGTGATGATCGTAATATCCGATCCCTCTTTTCGTATTGCCGGTTCACCCTCAGGAATCTCATAGTACCCTTCGGGTACACCGTCTTTCTCAAACTCCTCACCAATCCCATAGAGTTTCTGACTCTCAAAGAAGACGACGGGGTCGGTTCCTCTCAGTGCCAGATTCAACATCCCCTTCGCATCATACGGAGTCGCAGGGAACATCACCTTCAATCCCGGTATATGTCCGGTAATGGCTGTCCAGTCCTGTGAATGCTGTGCACCATACTTATTACCTACAGAGACACGAAGGACCAGCGGCATTTTCAGTACCCCGGCACTCATAGCCTGCCATTTAGGCATCTGATTGAAGATCTCATCACCGGCACGCCCCATAAAATCACAGTACATCAACTCTACTACAGCACGTCCTCCGCTTAACGCATATCCTACACCGCTGCCGACGATAGCTGCTTCAGAGATCGAAGTGTTAAAGAGCCTGTGATAGGGAAGTATCTCGGTAAGACCGCGGTAACAGGCAAATGCCCCTCCCCAGTCTCTGTTCTCCTCACCATAGGCAACCATAGTGGGATCCTTGGCAAAACGATAGAGCATCGCTTCAAAGATCGCATCACGATATGCATACATACGTGCTGCCGGTACGTTCTTCCCATCCACTGCTGCAGTCCGAGTCTTCCTTGCTATCTGCTTGACTCTCGGGTTCTCTTCAATAGGCGTCAACAGTTCCGGCTCTCCTTCACCGAAGGCTTCAACATTTCCATTCGAGAACATGACTGATTCGATGAATGCTCCGTCTACTCTGGGTGAGACTTCATCATTGATGGCTAACTCCATAGTTTTCGATATCTTCGCGACGACTTGCTCTTTATAACTTGCGATCTCATCAGATGAGATCACCCCATTGGTCTTGAGATAGTCGGCGAAGGCCGGTAGGGCATCATGTTCTTTGAATGAGTCTATCTCTTCCTTTGTTCGGTATGACGATGCATCAGAAGGTGAATGACCTGATAGTCGATAGGTGATGGTATCCATCAGGACCGGGCCTTTCCCTGCAAGCAGCAATGATCTTTTTCGTTCTATCGCATCTGCAACGGCTAATGGATTGAATCCATCCACTCGTTCTGCAAACATGCCGTCAGGATTCACACCATACCCAACTCGGGCAGGAATACCATATCCCATAGTCTCTCCGGCGGTCTGTCCTCCCATCCCATAGAAGTTATTGAATATGTTCAACATATAGGGAGGTGCACCTGCACGATCACCCCAAAGAGTTTGGTACTGGTCCATAGCTGCAAGCATCAACCCTTCCCACACAGGACCGCAGGCTACAGCTGCATCTCCGACATTCGCAATAACGATCCCGGGTTTCCTATTGATCTTCTTATAGAGGGCTGCTCCCACTGCGATATCACCGCTTCCCCCGACAATAGCATTATTCGGCATACTTCCGAAGGGTGCAAAGAATGTGTGCATAGATCCTCCGAGTCCTCGGCTGAATCCGGTCTTTCGTGCAAAGATCTCTGCAAGTGCTCCATAGAGTACAAAGTTCTCTGCCAAGTCTTTGATACCTTTTCCGGCAAACCGTTTTTCCACTATAGATAACACTTCTCCGCCCATGAACTCTTCCATGACGATCTGGAGTTCGCGCTCACCCATCTTCTGAATAGCAGAGAAACACTTCGATAGGATCTCTCCATGGCTTCGATGTGATCCAAAGATATAGTCTTCAGGCATAAGGTTCGCACATTGACCGACCGATGCTGATTCCTGCCCGGCTGAAAGGTGTGCAGGACCGCGATGGTTATACGCCATTCCCTGATAGGCTCCTTCCCGTTTTATCTGATTGAGCATAGTCTCGAATTCTCTGATCATAAGCATGTCATAATACATACGTTTCAGACCGTCTTTCCCATACTTCTTTATTTCGGTATCTATATCCGGTCTGTACTGATTCACGGGAATCGGATTGATCTTTATCTTATCTCTCTTTCGGATCGCAATCGGATCCACTACAAGGCTTCTCGGCATGATTCATTCTCCTATTTCTACTGCTCTCTCGTATGTTTCATGTTCTGTATATAAGTTCTCTACAGTTTGAAGCAGACATCTTTTATGATTTCCGACACACTTGGGTGCGGGAATATAATCTCTTTCACATCCTGAACTCGTAATTCAGATTCTATGATCACTGATGCACTGTGAATCATCTCGCTGCTTACAGCTCCAAGTAGATGAATGCCAAGGATGACATTGGTATCGGAATCAGCAACAATCTTGCAGAGGCCTCCTGAACGTCTACCGTGTTCAGCAAGGAATCTTCCGTTGGCGCGCATCTGGGAGGATGCACACTTCACATGAATACCTTTCTCTTTTGCTTCCTGTTCGGTAATTCCGCAGCCGGCAGCTTCCGGCAGGGTATAGACAGCCCATGGAACAGCATGGTATCGCATGATACTTGGAATACCAAACATATTTGATACGGCGACTTCTCCCATGCGGGACGCCGAATGAGCAAGTAAGGATCTACCGTTCACGTCTCCTACTGCGTATACACCCGGCAGATTTGTCTGCATCTTCTCATCTACTACAACTCCGGATCTGTCAATAGCGAGTCCAAGCTGTTTCAATCCTCCCGTATTAGCACGTCTCCCAACACTCAGGAGCACTACATCGGCTTCTATCTGCTGTCTCTTCCCCTTCTTATCGGTATAGACCACAGAGTCCTTCAGGATCTCCTCCACCCGACAACTGGTTTTACAGGTTACATTCTTCAATTCTCGCCGCATCAGTTTTGAGAACTCTGCATCCATCATAGTCATGATCTCAGGCAGCATCTCGATGACCGTGACGTCACTGCCGACTGAGCTGAAGAGTGAACTGAATTCTATACCAATCACTCCGCCGCCGATCACGACCAACTTTTCAGGGATATGGTCGATCGAGAGAATCTGTCTGCTTGTCATCACAATATCGTTCTCGACCCCGGGAATAGGGGGGATAACGGGAGATGAACCGGTAGCTATGATGATGTTCTTTCCCTCATAGAGCGTTCCATCAACAGTCACATGAGATCTATCAGTGAAAGATGCCTCTCCGATCACAACATCCACATGGTTCTTCTTCATGAGAAAACTGATACCTGAACGGAGGGTCTTTACGACATCCTGTTTCCATGCCATTGCTTCTGTCAGCTCAAAGGTGACATCACTGCAGTGTACACCGAACTTCGCACCCTCTTTCGCTATGACATAGTGCTTTGCAGAATTGAGCAATGACTTTGTGGGGATACACCCGAAATTGGTACATATCCCTCCCATATCGGCCTTTTCAATAAGTAGGACATCCTTCCCCATCGCCCCTGCACGTTCAGCGGCAACATATCCTCCGGGACCGGCTCCTACTACTATCAGATCATATATACTCATACTAGTGATACTCCTTCATTCTGCTATCGTGCCATCAGCAGATCAATGTTCTTTATATTCTCAGTGAGAGCTTTCAGGAATCTTGCAGCAGCAGCTCCATCAAAAGCCTGATGATCAAAGGTTAGCGACAAACTTAGATAGGGGACGAATATCACCCCATCGGCTGTCTCTATCGGTCTTGGACGAATAGTACACACTCCAAGGATGGCAGTCTCCGGGACGTTCACTATCGGCGTGAAACTATCTATACCCAACGATCCTAGATTCGTTACTGTGAAGGTTCCTCCTTCAAGATCATCCGGAGATATTTTCCCTTCCAAACATCTGCCGATCAACCCTTTCGCTGTATCAGAGAGAGTCTTCAGACTCATAAGATCGGCATATTTGAGAACCGGGACCATAAGGCCTTTCGGAGTATCCACAGCACACCCGAGGTGAACATGTTCAAACTCGACAATCCTGTCGCCTAGAAAATGTGAATTAATTGATGGGAAATCTTTCAACGTCTTAGCGGTGGCATAGAGCACCAGATCGTTGATAGTTATCCTGTTCAATCCCAATTCAGTGTCACTGCTCTTGAATCTTGCCCGCAGCCCCTTCAGCTGCACTGCATCAGCAGCACTATTCAGGGTGAGTTGTGCAGTACCTGCAAGGGACTCCGTCATACGTTTTGCGGTCAACTTGCGAATACTTCGGACCGGCACTTCATGAACAGGTCCGGGAAACGACATTCCTGCAGCGATCAGATCAATCTGTTCTGATGACATCTGTCGACTGTCTGCCGCTAATAGATCCGCGGTAACGATTCTTCTGCCGATTCCGGAGCCGGACGCCGGTGCTAAAAGACCCTCGTTACCAAGTCGCTCTCTTGCTGCCGGGGTCAAAGGCTCTTTGTCTGCGGAAGCTGCTGCGATATCACGTTC
>CAYYPJ010000026.1:0-5310 GCA_964473495.1 uncultured Spirochaetales bacterium | reverse complement strand
GTACCTGAGAGGGATGCAGGATCTATTCCCCGTTTCCCTGCCAGCATCTTTGCTCTCGGTGAAACGAAACTGCTTCCCGATAGAGCAGCTGATGATACTGCTGCACTCTCAACAGTCTTTATCGTCTTCACTTCTGCCGCATTCTCCTGCACTGCAGACTCCTCAGTGCTTTTTCCGGCAGGAAGTAATCCGGTGATATCTTCCCCGGGCTCTCCAATGACAGCTATCGGTACTTGTACCGGTACATCGTCATCAACGTTATATAAGAGTTTACGTACTGTTCCGGCTACTGTCGATTCTACTTCTATGGTCGCTTTATCGGTCTCGACTTCGCAGAGAATATCTCCAATTGCTACAATATCTCCTTCCCGCTTTTTCCATTCCAGGATAATGCAGGACTCAACAGTATTACCCTGTTTCGGCATAAGTACATGCTTTGCCATTTTTCATATCTCCTTATTGCTATCAAGACGTATCAGACCCGGTGGACTTCGACTCCGAGCTCTTCGATCAAAGCTGCCACCTCAGGATCAAGTCCTGTATCAGTGATCAATATATCTATATCCTCCAACGGAAGAATCTTCACAAAACCTTTTTTTCCAAATTTGCTGGAATCGACTACCAGCACCCGGGTATCTGACTGAGCGCACATCCTTCGTACAATCTCCGCACTTTCAACAAGATGTGTAGTAAGCCCATGTTCAAGTGTGACCCCATCAGTTCCGGTGATGGTCATGGAGACATGAAATTGATCAATACGATGTATCGCCTCAGGCCCGACAAGAGCCTCTGCAGAAGGACGAAACTCCCCTCCAACAAATGTTATATTCATATTCGGATTCACTCTCGCATAGGGAAGTAACAGCGTCGAATTTGTGACGATCTGCACATCTCGTCTTCCAAGAAGGTATCTCCCGACAAGTGCAGATGTCGTGCCATTGGTTATCATGATCTTATCACCATCTTTTACGAGTTCTGCTGCGGCTTTGGCAATACGTTCTTTCTCTGCTCTTCTGCTGCCCATCCTCTCCATCAGCTCAGGATGAAATGCAAGGATCGCACCGCCGTGTGCCCGTATGATCATCCCTTTCTCTTCCAAAGATTTGTAGTCTGCTCTCACGGTAACGACAGACACTCCAAGTTTATGACTCAATTCGGAAACAGAGTAACTTTCCCCAGTCCTTAGGGATTCAAGTATTTGATTCTCTCTCTTACTTACACCGATCATTCTTCCTTATCCTTTCTTTATACTTTCTTTTCTGTTTCTTTTTACTTTCCTTTCACTTTCTATGGTACGATCATTTAATGATTATTGCAAGCAGTACGCATCGATTCTTTGGATTTTTTTGATCAGAGGTATATTTGCCTGTTCATGTTTGGGAATATCATCAAACGGTAGGCTCTCTAGAGCCGTCTGTGTTTTCAGGTCAGAAGTGCGTAAGAGCAGCACCCTGTCGCCAATATGATGAGACAGTACAGATAAGAGATGTGAATGCTCTTTTGTTATGTTTTATGTATTATTATGGGAATTGACATACGTAATAAGAGCATCTGCCAGGATTGAGAGGGGGTTGATCAGCGGTAATCCGTGATAGACAGTCTCAGGAACAGCAAGCGGGATCTCTGTACATCCAAGGATAACTGCTTGGACACCAAGGATCTGCATCTGTTCTATCTGGTCTAATATAGTTGCTCGTGCACTTGCACTGACTGGGGTCACTGCCTTTATGCCCCAGTCAGGATCATAGATGGCCTGATCGATAGACTCCTGATCCACGCTGTTGACTATCTCAATACCCTCTTTCTCACAGGGATCCGCATAGATACGAGCCTTTCTTGTTCCCCTTGTTGAGATCAGGCCAATCTTCCTGATCTCAGGATATCGCTGCTTCAACCAGGAGATCGTTATATGAACCATATGCAGTATGGTCAATCTTGATCCCCGTTCTTTCATCATCGCTGTGAACAGGTCCCAGATTGCAGGGGCATGAAAAGTATTGCACGGTACTACAGCAACCCCATGCATCCCCAACGCATCACCTGTCGTTTCAGCACTAATCAACACATCTGCCATACCTTTTGCAGGTATTTCAGGATGCCCCTGCTGAAGAGCCTCTGTCCGGTCTAGTATCATATCAGAGAATGATGCATGGAGTACTCGCAAGTGATCCTGATCTCTCCCTGAAGTCTCTTTCTGTTCTATGATAAGACGGTGGAGATCAAGCCCTGCCATAGGGCCTACTCCACCACCTATTATGATAAGTGACTTCACGCTAGTTTACTTTCATCCACCATTTTCTCACTCTTTGCAACAATCAGCGTACCGGCCATATCACCTGTAACATTCACGGCTGTTCTTCCCATATCAAGGATAGCATCAATTCCAAGGACCATCGCATATGCCGCTGCTACAGGAGTTCCTGCTTCAACAGGAAGACCTACTGCGTTCAATACCATCAACAGCATGATCGCACCAGCACCGGGAACACCGGCAGTACCGATAGAAGCAAGGACTGCTGTAAAGATAACAGTCATCTGCTGGCCGAAGGAAAGCGGCATGCCTATGGCAAAACCAATAAACAATGCACAGACACCCTGATAGATAGCTGTTCCATCCATATTGATCGTAGCCCCAAGCGGTAAGGTGAACGAGTAGATATTCTTTGATACGCCAAAGTTCTCATCCATAGTCTTCATAGTAACAGGAAGTGTACCGCTGCTGCTTCGTGTGACAAAAGCGGTGACCATAGGAGTTCTTGCCTTCTTGAAGAATTTTATCGGATTGATCTTGTTGATCATCAGTAAAATACTGTAAACAATGACTACATGCATAATATATCCAAGGAATGCCGCCACAGTGACAGTACCCAACGGACCGACAGCTGCCGCTCCCTGCCTGCCGAAGACCACAGCGATCAATGCGAACACACCTATCGGAGCATACTGCAATACGCCGTTCACAATAAGATACATCGCTTCTGCTAATCCATCAAAGACAGAGAACATCGTCTCAGCACTATTTTTTATGCGTTCATTCTTGTTTTCTCGTAAGACAGCTATAGAAATACCAAGCAGGATTGCAAAGAAGATTGTCGGCAGTACAGCACCGCTTGCCAATGCACCAAAGGGGTTCTTCGGGATGATGGCCAATAGGGTCTCGACAAACTTTGGTTGTTTCAGGACCCTTCCTGCTGCCTCAGCAGAAGACCCGAGAGCCAGTCCCAAACCAGGTTTGAACAGGTTTCCCATAAGAAGACCAACCGCAACAGCAAATGCTGAGGTAAGTAAATAGAATAAGATGATCTTCACACCGACTTTTCCCAATTCTGACGGTTTTATACTTGAAGCACCTACAACAAGTGTAGCGAATATAACCGGCATCACGATCATCTTCAATAGATTGATCAATAGACTTCCAAATGGATTAAGCCAAGTTATGCTCTCGCCAAAGATGATACCGACTATTGCGCCGGCAACAAGCCCAATCAAGATACGTATCAGAAGATTAGATTTGAAATACCAGGAAAATATACCTCTCTTTTTTTCATCAGAACTCATATGGTCTCCTCCTAAAAGATTTTTCCAACACTTCTAATGAGACCATACATATAGTCACCCGTAAATTGACCAAAAGAGGAAGAATAGAAAGAAATCAGCTGATAAGACGACATATCTATACACCATTTGGTGTATATTCAAATTCCTTCAAAGAGATTCTCATCCAAAACTTTTCGGATAAACTCAACTTTGGAATTGACTTGTAATTTCTTGTATATATTCAAGATGTGCTTTTTAGCTGTTGATCCTGCCATATTGAGCCGTTCTGCCGTCTCCCGATAGGTATACCCATCAATAATAGCTCGGCAGACCTCGATCTCCCGCTTAGTGAGATGATAATCCTCCGGTTCATGCAACCTGTTATGCTTCTGTTGAAATTCATCAAGCAGTTTCCGTGCAACGAACGGATTAAGAGGAGACCCTCCGGAACTGATACTCTTTACCTGACCGACAAGATCCCGGGGATCACTGTTTTTCAAGATATATCCTGCAGCACCGGCCTCAACTGCTCGTATGATCTTCTCGTATTCTTCAAAGATGGTAAGGATAAGAATATCGATCTTTGGATATCGCTGCTTTATGATCCTTGTGGCCCGTATCCCGTCCATACCCGGTAACTCAATATCCATGAGAACCAGATCAGTACTTCGCAGTACCTCTGTATCATCCAGCAGTTTTTCAGCATTCTCATAGGTCTTCAATACCTTGATATCCTGATCAAGACCCAACAGATATCGAAACCCTTCTCGTGCTTCCAGGGAATCTTCAACGATCGCTATATGAATCACTTTCCACCTTCCAGTTTGAATTGTATATCATAACGTGTTCCTTTACCCGGTTTTGTTGTGATCCTCAGGTAACCGCCCAGCCGTTCAACCCGACCGTGAAGTCCCTGTAATCCAAACCCTTTCTTCTCAGCCTCTTTAAGATCAAATCCGCGACCGTCATCAGAAAAGGAGACAGAAAGGCGAGAGTTCTTTACTGCTATCTGCAGTGAAACATGAGATGCATGAGAGTGTTTCAGGGTATTTGTTACCATTTCCTGAATCACCCGTTTCATTCCGCTCAGCAGATCGCTTCTAAGCCCTTCAAAGAACACATCATCCGGCATTGTGCAGGAAAGATCTATTTGTTTGATAGAGAGCCTTTCCGGCAGCTGCTCCTCTATAAAGAGGATGAAATCGTCACCTGTCAGGATATCAGCATCCTTTGTCAGTAAGATCTCTCTAAGATCATTGATTCCCTGCCGGGTGTTTTTTTCTATACGGTCATGCATCTCCCGAATAATAGAGACTTCATTTCGTTCCAAGGCATGTTTTGCCACATTGTTACTGATGTTAATCCCGGTCAGCCGTGCACCGAGAGAGTCATGAATATTGGAAAAGAGCCGCTCTTTCTCCTCAATGATCCGTAATCTCATATTCTCTTTCTGCAGTCTGATCACATCCTCTGTTCTTTTCTTGACCTGTTCTTCCATCCGCTTTGAAGAGGCATGACTTATATCAGAGAGTCGGTTAAAGAGTCTCGCAATCAACTTGAATTCCGAACCGGATTGATCGGGGATATGTTCCAAGGCCTTTCCCTGCTCTCTATGGCGCATGACCGTAATGATCTCATCAAGAGGTCTCGTTAAGAGTCTTCTTGATATGAAGGTGATGACAATGCCCAGCAGCAGCATAAGCAGGATATCAAAGGAGAGTATGATCTTCAGATTCTGCTGGGAGAATGCTAGGATCTCATCATAGGGAACAA